>DASQER010000334.1:0-6013 GCA_035633575.1 Thermoleophilaceae bacterium | reverse complement strand
GTGCCGAAGATGATCGTGTCGACCTCGCGCTCCGTGCCGTCGGCGGTGACGATCGTATGCGGGCGCACCTCGGTGATCCGGTCCGTCACGACCTCCACGTTCGGCTTGACGAGCGCGGGATACCACTCGTCCGTCGGGAGGATGCGCTTGCAGCCCATCCGGTAGCGCGGCGTGAGGCTCTCGCGCAGCACGGGGTCGGGCACCTGGCTCTCCAGGTGCCTCATCGAGATCCGCTCGAGCAGCTTCCCGACCGCGCGGCGGCGGAACTGGAGCACGAACGACTCGCGGGCCCAGTAGATGCCGGCCCGCATCGCGAGCTGCGCCGGCGGGAAGAGCCGGTAGAGCGCGCGCTCCCAGCGCGTCATCCGCCGGTTGTGGTGCGGCACCACCCACGGCGGCGTGCGCTGGAACACGTGCAGCCTGCCCACGCGCGGCTGGATGTGCGGCACGAACTGGATCGCCGAGGCGCCGGTGCCGATCACGGCCACACGCTCGCCGTCGAGGTCGTGCTCGTGGTCCCACTGCGCGGAGTGGAACGCCTTGCCCTCGAAGCTGTCCATGCCCGGGACGTTCGGCAGCGCCGGGTCGCTCAGCGGGCCCTGGGCCGCGATCAGCACGTCGGCGGTCAGCTCCCCCTGAGAGGTGTCGATCCGCCAGAGCCGCTCCTCGTCGTCCCAGCGGGCGTGCTCCAGCTCGGTGCCCGTGCGCACGTGCGGCGTGACGCCGTAGCGCTCGGCGCAGCCCTTCAGGTAGTCGAGGATCTCGGGCTGCGGCGAGAACGTGCTCGACCAGTTCGGGTTCGGGGCGAACGAGAACGAGTAGAGGTGCGAGGGGACGTCGCAGCGGCAGCCCGGGTAGGTGTTGTCGCGCCAGGTGCCGCCGATGTCGCCGGCGCGCTCGAGCAGCGCGAAGTCCTGCTCGCCCAGCTGCTTGAGCCTGATCGCCATGCCGAGGCCCGAGAAGCCGGTGCCGACGATCACGACGCGGGAATGCGGTCGGTGCGCAGCCGGCCGAGCCGGCTGCTTCCGCTGGGGCTGAGTCACGTGAACCTCCGTAGTCCTGGCAGGAGCAGCTCGACGGTCCAGTCCGCCAGCCGCTCGACGGGGACGTCGGGGTGGTCCCACATCCAGTGCGCGACACCCTCATAGGCCGAGTTGACGGCGTGGGCCGCCACCTCGAGCTCGTGCGAGTCCACCCCGGCCGGCGCCATCTCCCTCATCAGCTCGAGGATCAGGGCGGCCTGGCGCCGGCGAACGCTCACCGCGGCATCCGAGAAGCGGCCCTCGTAGAGCAGCTCGTAGGCCATGCGGTTGTCGGAGGCGAAGCGCAGGAACGCGAGCCCGCCGGCGCGCAGGCGCGCCTCGGGCTCGTCCTCGGCGCGCGCGGCGTCCGCGATGTGATCCGCGAGGCGCAGCGCGAGACCCTCGAGGCATGCGCGGAAGAGGCCCTCCTTCGAGCCGAACAGCTCGTAGATGACCGGCTTCGTGACGCCCGCCCGGCGGGCCAGCTCGTCCATCGAGGCCTTCGCGAAGCCGCGCTCGGCGAACAGCTCCTCGCCGAGCTCGACGAGCTGGCGCTCGCGCACGGGCCGCGGCACGCGGCCGTGCTGGAAGTCCTCTATGCGTCCGGCAGCCTCCACTTACCGGCGGTAAGTTACCGGGAGTAGGTCAGCGCGTCAAGCCCGCGCGGGTTCGGTCCCGCGCTAACGACGGGGCATTGAGGGGGGCTCGGCGCGTTGCTGGTCCTATCCGGGGCTTTCTCGCCGCACCCCCATCGACAACTCAACTCACGCCCCGCGCCAGGAGGCGCGAGCGACGTTGGCACCCAAATACCGACGCTGCCGCACCACACGCCCTCGCCGAAGGGGCGAAAGGCGAATTGTGCATCCAACCCCGTCACCGCTGCTGTAAGCGCCGAGCCCGCGGCCGCCGCTGAACCGCGCTAAGCGCTCTTCGCGGCGGGCGCCAGCTCCTCGGCATCGGCCGCCTGCCCGTCGGCCGGCGCGGCGCCACTTGAGGCCTCCCGCTCGGCGCGCTCCTCGTCGGACTCGCCCTTCGGGGGCTCCTTCGCCCACTCCTCGTCGAACTCCACGCGCCACTTGCCGTCATCGGCCTGCTCCAGCCGCAGCTTGGCGCGGAACGTGCGGCCGGCGCGGCTGCGGAAGCCGGTGACCGGCTTGGCGGTGCGCCCCACGCCGGGGTCCTCCCCCGCCTCGCGCGAGGCGCGCAGCGACTCGATCAGCTCCTTCGCCACGGACACCGGGAGGTTCTTGCCCGCCTTCTTCTTCCAGATCACGAACCCGCAGCCCGGGTCCTCCTTCGACCAGCACGAGTAGCCCTTGCGGTTCTCCGAGATCTCACGGCCGCAGATCGGGCAGGGACCGAGCTTCGCGCGCTCGATCTGGACGCCCTTCAGCTTGTCGAGCTCCTGCACCGTCTCCGTCGTGAACTTCTTGATGTCGTCCATGAACGCCGGCCGCGTGTCCTCGCCGTGCTCGATCAGGCGGAGGCGGCGCTCCCAGCTGCCGGTGAGCTCCGGCGAGGTCAGCTTGTGCTCGCCGAGCAGCCGGATCACCTGGATGCCCTTCTCGGTCGCCACGAGAGCGCGGCCGTCGCGCTCGATGTAGCCCACGTCCACGAGCCGCTCGATGATCGACGCGCGCGTGGCCGGCGTGCCGATGCCCGAGTCCTTCATGGCCTCGCGCAGCTCGGCGTCCTCGACCTCCTTGCCCGCGGTCTCCATGGCGCCGAGCAGCGAGGCGTCGCTGAAGCGCCGCGGCGGCTGGGTCTCCTTGCTCAAGAACTCGACCTCGCGTGTCTGCACGTCCTCGCCCTGCTCGAGCTTCGGCAGCAGCTGGTCGCCGCCGGAGTCGTCCTCGCCGCGCTCGGGCTCGGCCACGTCGCCGTAGACGGCCCGCCAGCCGGGCTCGACCAGCCGGCGCCCGCTGGTGCGGAAGACGTTCTCCCTGACCGTGGTCTCGACGCGGGTGCGCTCGAACACGGCCTCGGGGTGGAAGACGGCGAGGAAGCGCTTGGCCACGAGGTCGTAGACCTTCAGCTCGTCCTGGCCCATCTTCGAGAGGTTGTGCTCGGAGCGGGTCGGGATGATCGCGTGGTGGTCCTGGACCTTCTTGTCGTTGACGACGCGCCCCAGCGGGAGGCTGTCGAGCGCGGTCACGTAGCGCGCCCCCTCGGCGTAGCCGGGGTTGTGCCCGACGAGCTCCGCGGTGGGCTTGATCTCGGCGACCATGTCGCCGGTCAGGAAGCGCGAGTTGGTGCGCGGGTAGGTGAGCGCCTTGTGCTCCTCGTAGAGGCGCTGCGCTGCCGCGAGCGTCCGGCGCGCCGAGAAGCCGTAGAGGTTGTTGGCGTGGCGCTGGAGGCTCGTGAGGTCGTATAGGAGCTGCGGCTGCTCCCTCTGCTCGGACTTCTCGAGCTTGGCGATCTCGCCGGCCTGGCCGGTCACCGCCTCGACGATCGCCCTGGCCTCGTCCTCGTTCGGCAGCCGCTTCCCGCCCAGGTAGCGGCCCGTGTAACGGCGCTCGCCCGAGGCCTCGAAGCGAGCCTCCACGAGCCAGTACGGCTCGGGCACGAAGTCGCGAATCTCCTCCTCGCGGCGCGCGACCAGGGCGAGCGTCGGGGTCTGCACCCGGCCGAGCGAGACGGCGCCGTCGAAGGCGGCGCGCAGCCGCACGGAGGCGGCGCGCGTGGCGTTCATGCCCACCAGCCAGTCGGCCTCGGAGCGCGAGCGGGCGGCCTCCTCGAGCGACTTCATCTCCTCGCCCGGGCGCAGGTGCTCGAACGCCTCGCCGATGGCGCGCTTCGTCATCGAGGACAGCCAGAGCCGCTGCACCCGCTTGTGCACGGGCGCGAGGTCGTAGACGTAGGCGAAGATCAGCTCGCCCTCGCGGCCGGCGTCGCAGGCGTTGACGATGGTCTCGACCTCGTCGTCCGCCATCAGCCTGTGGATGGCCCGGAGCTGCTTGGCCGAGCGCTCGTCGTTGGGGATGAGCTTGAACTCGTCGGGCAGGATCGGGAGGTCCGCGAAGCGCCACTTCTTCAGCTTCGGGTCGTACTCGTCCGGGGGCGCCAGCCCGACCAGGTGCCCGACCGCCCAGGTGACCACGTACCCCTCACCCTCGAGGTGCGTCTTGTCCTTCGCCTGCTTGAAGGATCCGGGCAGCGTGGACGCCAGGTCGCGGGCGACCGAGGGTTTCTCAGCGACTACTAGGGTCTTCGCCATCACAGATCACGATACGCATATCGCTGGTCACACAGCCACGGGATGGTGGCTGGATGAGGCCGGCGGCGCCGATCCCCGCCCCCCGCTGGAGGGGCCCGCGGACGCCGATGTGGTGATCGTCGGGGGCGGCTACACGGGCATGTGGACCGCCTGGCACCTGCTCGAGTCGGCGCCCGGGATCCGCGTCGCGCTGCTCGAGGACGGCGTGTGCGGGCACGGGCCGAGCGGCCGCAACGGCGGCCTCTGCGAGTCGCTCTGGTTCAGCGCGGCGGCGATACGGGAGCGGTTCGGGGACGCGCCCGCGCGGGCCCTGCTGGACGCGTCGAGCGAGGCCGTCCGCGACATCGGCGCCTGGTGCCGCGACAACGACGTCGATGCGTGGTTCGACCAGTCGGGATACCTCTGCGTGTCGACGGGGCCGGCCTTCGAGGGCGTCGGGCTGGCCGCGGTGGAGGCCGCCGAGGCGCTGGGCGCCCCCGGGGCGGTTCAGAACCTGTCGGCCCGCGAGGTGCGCGCGCGCGCGGACTCGCCGGTCTTCGGGCGCGGCGTGCTCGTCCCCGACTTCGCCACGGTCCAGCCCGCGCGGCTGGCGCTCGGGCTGCGCCGGAGGCTCGTCGAGCGCGGCGTGCGGGTGTTCGAGCGCTCGCGGGTGCGCAACCTGCGCACCGAGGCGGGCGGGCGCGGCGTGGTGGCGGAGACGGCGGGCGGCCGCGTTCGTGCCGGCGCCGCCGTGCTGGCGGTCGGCCCCGGCGCGCGCTCGTTCGGGCCGCTGCGCTCGCGGCTGTGCGTGACCTCGTCCCACATCGTGCTCACGGAGCCGGTGCCGGACGTGATCGAGGAAATCGGCTGGACGGGCGGCGAGTGCATCACGGACGGGCGCACGCTCCTGCACTACTTCCGCACGACGCGCGACGGCCGGATCGCCTTCGGCTGGGGCGCCGGGCGGATCGCCTACGGCGCGCGCGTGAACGGGCGTATGGAGGTGGACCGCGACGTGGTGGCGGAGGCCCGCCGGCACCTGGCGCGGATCTTCCCCGCCCTGCGCGGCAGGGAGATCACCCACGCCTGGGGCGGGCCGATCGACGTGTCCCCGAGCCACATCGCCCAGATCGGCACCCTGCCGGGCACGCCGGTCCACTTCGCGCTCGGATTCACGGGCAACGGCGTGGGCCCGACGCACCTGGCCGGCCGCACCCTCGCCTCGCTGGCGCTCGACCGCGGCGACCGCTACACCGAGCTGCCGATCGTCGGCTCCGACGCCGGCGCCTGGGTGCCGCCCGAGCCGCTCGCGTGGCTGGGCGGCTCGCTGGTGCGCCAGGCGTTCCTGCGCCGCGAGGACGCGTACGAGCGGGGCGAGCAGCCGGGACCCGTTACCCGGGCGCTGTGCGCGGTGCCGAAGGCGCTCGGCATCCACGTGGCGCGCTGAGGGGCTCCCAGCCCGCGTAAGTCGGGTGCCGGCGGGCGGTTGGAGGGCCATGGGCAGCGCCGCTCTCGACTTCGCCATGCCATTCCCCGGACGCGAGAGGAGCGGTACGGTGGGGGTCATGGCCCCCTTCCAGGACGTCGCCGCGGACGAGGCGCGCCTGGCCGAGCGCGCCGTCGCCGGGGACGGGAGTGCCTTCGCCGAGCTCTACGGGCGCTACGAGCAACGGGCGTACAACCTCTGCCTGCGCATCCTCGGCTCCGACGAGGAAGCGGCCGACGCCACGCAGGACGCCTCGGACCTGCCCGCATACGCGAACGGCCAGCGGTTCGTCTCCAAGGGTGGGCGTGA
>DASQER010000333.1:0-4524 GCA_035633575.1 Thermoleophilaceae bacterium | reverse complement strand
AGCTGATCCCCGAGCCCGTCATGGGCCGCTCGAAGAGCTTCGACGAGTACCTGTCCGATGAGCCCGACCTCCGCCGCGTCTACGACTCCGAGCCCGAGGCCCGCCGGATCATCGACGTGGCGAGGGGCCTCGAGGGGATCGTGCGCAACTCGTCGATACACGCGGCCGCCGTCGTCATCGCGGACCGCCCGCTCACGGACATCGTCCCGCTGCAGCTCGCCGAGGACAAGACGGGCGGCGAGAACGGCGAGCGCTCCTACCGCACGGTCACGCAGTACTCGATGAAGCCGATCGAGGAGATCGGCCTGCTGAAGATGGACTTCCTCGGCCTGCGCAACCTCGACGTGATCGAGGCGGCGCTCGACATCATCGAGCAGTCCACGGGAGCGCGCCCCGACATGGCGGCGCTTCCCCTCGACGACCTGAAGACCTACGAGATGCTCGCGCGCGGCGACTCGGTCGGCGTGTTCCAGTTCGAGTCCGACGGGATGCGGGACGCCCTGCGCAAGGTCAAGCCGAGCGAGTTCAACGACGTGGTGGCGCTGGTTGCGCTCTACCGCCCGGGCGCCATGCGCTACATCGACACCTACGCGCGCAACAAGCGCAACCCGGAGGGCATCCACTACGCGGACGAGCGCCTGCGCGCGATCACCGAGTCCTCGCGCGGGGTGATCCTCTACCAGGAGCAGTCGATGCAGATCGCGAAGGCGATCGCCGGCTTCTCCGGCCCCGAGGCCGACGACCTGCGCAAGGCGATCGGCAAGAAGCAGCGCGACCGCATGGCCGCGCTGAAGGACCGCTTCTTCGAGGGCGCCCGCGCGACCGCCACCGCGGAGGCGGTGATCCAGGAGCTGTGGGCGGTGAACGAGGCGGCCGCCGACTACTCGTTCAACCTCAGCCACGCGGCGTGTTACGCCCTGATCTCGTACCGGACGGCCTGGCTCAAGGCCAACTACCCGGCCGAGTACATGGCAGCGCTGATCTCCTCGGTGATGTCAACGAAGGACAAGGTGCCGTTCTTCGTCGCGCAGTGCGAGGACACGGGGATCGAGGTGCTGCCGCCCGACGTGAACCAGTCGGGCCACGACTTCAAGGTGGTGGACGGCAACATCCGCTTCGGCCTCGACGCGGTGAAGGGGCTCGGCTACCAGGCGGTCGAGGCGATCATCCGCGCCCGCGAGGAGGACGGGCCCTTCCCCTCGGTGTGGGACTTCTGCCGGCGCGTGGACTGCCAGGCCGTGAACAAGAAGGCGAGCGACTCGCTCGTCAAGTGCGGCGCCTTCGACTCCCTGCCGGGCACGCGCACGGGCATGATGGATGCCCTGCCGCGCGCTCAGGCGGCCGGCCAGCAGGCCCAGGACGACGCCCGCAGCGGCCAGAGCTCGTTCTTCGACCTCGACGGCGGGAACGAGGAGGCCGCGGCGCACCACGACCCGCCCATCGTCCCCCTGCCGGACGACCGCAAGCAGCTGAACGAGTGGGAGAAGGAGACCCTCGGCCTGTTCCTGTCGAGCCACCCGCTCAAGGAGGTTCGGCCGGCGCTGCGCGCGAAGGTGGACTGCTCGCTCGCCGAGCTGGCGGACAAGAAGGACGGCGAGTGGGTCACCGTCGGCGGCATGATCGCCGAGTGCAAGCGCATCCGGACCAAGAAGGGCGACCCGATGATGTTCGCCACCCTCGACGACCTCGAGGGACAGGTCGAGCTGCTCGTCTTCAACTCCGCCTACGCCGCCAACGCCGACAAGGTGGACGTGGACAAGATCGTGATCGTGCGCGGGCGCGTGGACCACAAGGAGGAGGGGGAGACGAAGCTCGTGGCCCAGGACGTCGAGGCCTTCGAGCCGAGCCCCGAGGAGATCCTCAAAGCGGCGGAAGCCGCTCCGCTGGAACCGGTGGTGAGGCAACTCACGATTCATGTCTCCCCGGGAGTGCCCGACGGCTTCCTGGAGGACCTCAAGGAGGTCGTCAGCCACCACCGCGGCGAGCACGAGCTCCTGCTCGCCGTGGGCGAGCGCAAGCTGCTGCTCGGGCCCGACTGGTGCGTGTCGGCGGACGGCAAGTGCCGCGCCGAGCTGGCCGACCTGAGCGGCGCTTCTCGAATCGTCGCCTAGCTGCTTTTCGGCTTTCTCCGCTCTACACTGGCCTGGTGCCATCCGTCCCCGCACGCACGGCTCCCGAGCTTCACGAGTGCCGGCAGTGCTGCTCGTTCTGCGACCGCGTGGTGCACCCCTCCGGCTGCATCGCCTCCGGCTGCCAGTTCCTCTACCTCTACGACGACGAGGAGAGCGGCCGCCGCTTCATGGGCTGCATGCACAAGGTCTTCCGCGGCGAGATCGACCGCGAGATGTTCGACCAGGCCGAGCGCACCCGCCACGGCTTCGGCGGCGTGAAGATGACGGGCATGCCCCTCCCGCAGTGCCGCTCGAGCGTGGACCGCGCCTACGCCGGCTACACGGAGGCCTTCGACTGCGTGAACCCCGGCTTCTTCACGAAGCCGACCGCGGCAGACGCGGGCGACGCCGCGTTCGACCTGCGCGACAACCTTTAACCCGGCGTAAACGCTGCCCGGTAGCGACCGTCTCGGTATCGGTAGATACTGGGCGCGCATGGAATTTCGGCTGCTCGGCCCCTTGGAGGTGGCTGGGGACAACGGCTCGCTCGCATTGGGTGGCACCAAGCAGCGTGCGCTCCTGGCCATGTTGCTGCTGAACGCGAACCAGGTGGTGTCCACCGACCGCCTGATCGACGCGCTCTGGGGCGCGTCGCCGCCGTTGACCTGCGGCAAGAGCATCCAGGTGTACGTGTCTCGGCTGCGGAAGGCGATGGCGGACAACCGGCTCGTGACCCACGCCCCGGGCTACGTGCTGTACGTCGACCCAGCCGAGCTGGATCTCGCGCGCTTCGAGCAGCTCGTATCGGAGGCGCGCGGAGCGGCCGCCGATACGGCCTCTGACAAGCTCCGTGAGGCGCTCGCGCTGTGGAACGGGCCGCCACTCGCGGACCTGGCGTACGAGCAGTTCGCGCAGGTGGAGATCGCACGGCTCGAGGAGATGCGCCTTGCCGCGGTCGAGCAGCGCCTCGACGCGGATCTCGCGCTCGGCCGCCACGCCGAGCTCGTGGCCGAACTGGAGACGCTCGCGGCTCGCCACCCCCTGCGCGAGCGCATCAGGTACCAGCTGATGCTCGCCCTCTACCGGAGCGAGCGGCAAGCGGAAGCGCTCGACGCCTACCGTCACGCCCGCCGTGAGCTCTCCGAGGAGCTCGGCCTCGAGCCCAGTGAGTCCCTTAAGCAGCTCGAGGCTGCGATGTTGCGTCAGGACCCCGAGCTGGCCGTCTCGAGAGAGACGCCGCCGCACGTCCGCTCGGCACTGAGCAGCGGAGCGCCCGAGCGGGCGCTGCTCGTCGCCCCGACGACTCTCGATGCCCTCGGGACGCTCCTCGGCCTGGCGAAGCCGCTCGCCCGCGCCGAGCCGCCGCGGGAGCTGATCGTCGCCGCGGTCGTCGGTGCCGAGGAGGTGAGCGCGGCCACCGATCGGCTCGTGCTCGCCCGCGACACCCTCCTTGGGGAGGGATTCGCCGCGCGGACGGCCGCCTTCTCCTCGCCTGCCCCGGGCGAGGACGTGGCTCGCCTCGCGTCCCAGGAGGGCGTGGACCTGCTCGTGGTGGACGCTGGCGACTCGCCGCTCAGCGGCTCGGCCGCCGTCGTCCTCGAGCGAGCGCCGTGCGACGTGGCGCTGCTGCTGCGGGCCTCCGGCTCGGCCTGCGACGGCCCCGTCGTCGTCCCCTTCGGCGCCAGCGGTCACGACTGGGCGGCGCTGGAGCTCGGCGCCTGGCTAGCGCGCGCCACCGGGGCGCCGCTGAGGGTCGTCGGCGCCGCGGACCGTCGGCGGGACGGCCGCGACGCGAGCCGGCTGCTCGCCGATGCGTCCCTCATCGTGCAGCGAGCGGCGGGAATCGTGGCCGAGCCGGTGCTGGCCGCCCCGGGGAAGCGCGGAGTCGCGGACGTCGCGGAGGGCGCCCGCGCGCTGATCGTGGGCCTCTCCGAGCGCTGGCGCGAGAAGGGGCTCGGGCGAGTGCGCAGCGAGCTCGCCACGCAACCGCCGGCGCCTACCGTTCTGGTGCGCCGCGGTGTGCGGCCGGGTGGGCTCGCACCGGCGGAAACGCGTACCCGCTTCAGCTGGTCGCTCGCCGGGACGGCGTCGTGACCGTGACGATGGTCCCGCGGGCGACGTTCTAGCTAGCCGTTTACCGGCGTTTACCGGTCGCCTCCATGTGCTGCTACCGGGCCGGGGGATGGTGCCTACCGAACCGGCCGCAAGGGGCGGCCGCCCAGAAGGAGGCAGACATGCAACGCATCCAGCTCATCACAACCGTCGCCCTCGTGGCGGCCTGCGCCGCGCCGGTTTCGGCGGTCGCTCATTATGGTCAGGCCCTCGGCTCGCCCGACGCGCGTGACGCCGCGGCAGTCGCGGAGACCCGGACCTACCAGGACCTCCGCTCGCCCGACGCGCGTGACGCCGCGGC
>DASQER010000332.1:0-3401 GCA_035633575.1 Thermoleophilaceae bacterium | reverse complement strand
GCCGCCGTTCGACTCGGGCTCGGTCGAGAAGGCCCCGGCCGAGATCGTCGAGCTCGTGCGGGGGCTGGCCGCCGCGCGCCCGGGCTAGCATGCGGCGCATGACCCGTCTGCTCGCCGCGCTGATCTCCCTCGCCGTGCTCGCCATGCTCCCCTCGGCCGCCTCCGCGGCCCCGACGGCCGATGCATCGAAGTCGTGCGACGTCGGCAACAGCCGCGGCTACGGCACCACCTACGTGCTGTCGATCAACGTCCGGAACGTCTCCTGCCGCACCGGCAAGAGCGTGATCCGCGCGTTCCACTCCTGCCGTCCGGGCAAGGCCGGCCACTGCTCTCGGGCGTCCGGCTACTCGTGCAGCGAGCGCCGCTTCAACAAGTCGCCGCAGTCATACGACTCGCGTGTGACCTGCACCAAGGGCAGCCGGGTCGTGAAGCACACCTACACGCAGTTCACCTAGGGCTCAACCGCGAAGTCGCGGCGGACAGCCTCCAGCACCGCGTCCGCCGCGATCTGCGCGCCGCGGCCGTTCAGGTGGATGCCGTCCGGCTCGCGCACGATCTGGCGCCGCCCCTCGACCTCCATGGCGTCGCGGTAGCGGCCGCCCGGCGTGAAGATCGCCTCCATGTCGAGCACGCGTACCTGCGCGCGGTAGGGCTGCGCGGCCACCTCGATCGCCGCGTTCACGGCGCGGGCGATCTCCCGGCGGTCGGCGTCACGCGGCGCCGGCAGCGTGAGCCAGTAGACGCGCGCCCGGCCGCCACGGCGATAGGTGTTCATCATGCGCCGCGCGCGGTAGGCGTACCCGGCCGCCCACTCCGGTCCGCAGCACTTCAGCTGCCTGCCGCCCGGCCCGGGCAGGTCGAAGCCCTCGTTGGCGCCGATGAAGACGACCACCGCATCCGGCTCGCGTTCGCGCGCCTGCTGGGTCGAGAGCTTGCCCCAGTCGACGAGGCCGGTCTTCGATATGCCGGTTCCCACGTGCGGGTCGCGCTCCACCTCCGCGTCCCCACCCGCGAGCCGGCGCGCGATCTCCGCGTCGAGCGGCATGGCGAGCGAGTCGCCGGTCACGAGCAGCTTGCGAAGCTTCGGTGCGGGCGGGACTGCGGCGCCGAGCTCGGCCGGATCGAACGAGTCGGGCGGCACCGGCGGCACCCCGCGCCCGCTGCCGCCCGTCGCGGACGCGCTGCCGAACCCACCCGCGGTGCCGGCGCCTTCGTCCTCGAGCACCGCCAGGGCGTCGTCGGTCCAGTCGTCGAAAGGCAGCCGGTCCGCCACCCAGCCGGTCGGCTTGCCGATCGCGAGCGTCAGCTCGCGCGCGAGGCCCGGGTCCATCTCCTCCCCGGCCGAGCGGACCGAAGAGCCCTCGAGCAGCACGAGGAGAAGCGCGGCCAGCAGCACCACGATCACGGCGTGGCGCGCGCTCAGGCGCCGTCCGCTTGGCGCGGGCGGCACCGCCGGCTCGGGGCTTGTGGGGTAGTAGGGCTCGCTCATACGGTGGTCAGAATTGGAAGTAGATGAACGGGGGTACGCCCTGGCTCGGCACGGTAGCGCCGACGATGGCCACCACCAGCGCGAGCCCGAAGCCCAGCGCGGGGGCGGGCAGGCCCGCGGCGCGCACGCGCAGGCGCTCGAGCGGACGCGGAGGCAGCAGCTGGAAGCCGATCACCGCCACAACGGCCGCCACCACGGCGGGCGCGAACAGCGTGGCCGGCCCGGGGTCCCCCAGCCGGGAGATGAAGGTGCCGGCGAGGTCGAGGTTCTCCGTCCGGAACAGGATCCAGCCGAACACCACCACGTGGAAGACGATCGCCCAGCGCAGCCACGCCGGCGCGCTGACGCGCCCGCGCAACTGGTGCTCCACGACCAGCGCGATGCCGTGCAGCGCTCCCCACAGCACGAAGCCCCAGGCGGCGCCGTGCCAGAGCCCGCCGAGCGTCATGGTGATCATCAGGTTGCGGACGGTCTTCCAGCGCCCGTGGCGGTTGCCGCCGAGCGGGATGTAGAGGAAGTCGCGCAGGAAGCGCGAGAGCGTCATGTGCCAGCGCCGCCAGAAGTCGCGGAAGCTCGTGGCTCGGTAGGGGCTGTTGAAGTTCTGGGGGAACACGAAGCCCATCAGCAGCGCAGTGCCGATCGCGATGTCGGTGTAACCCGAGAAGTCGCAGTAGATCTGCGCGGCGTAGGCGTAGGCGGCCAGCGCGACGTCGGGCGCGGCGTACGCCTCCGGCACGCCGAACACCGGATCCACGACCTCGCGCGCCAGGAAGTCCGCCAGGGCCACTTTCTTCACCAGCCCGAGCGCGATCAGCACCACGCCCGCGCCCACCGCAACCTTGCGCGGGTCGCGCGGCGTGGCGAGTTGAGGGATGAACTCGCGCGCCCGCACGATCGGCCCGGCCACCACGTGCGGGAAGAAGCTGAGGTATAGCGCGAAGTCGAGCGTGGAGGCGGGCGTGAGCACGCCGCGCTTCACGTCGACCACGTAGGAGATCGCCTGGAAGGTGATGAAGCTCAGGCCGATGGGTAGGGCCAGCGTGAGCAGGGGGAGCGGCATCCCCAACCCGATCGAATCGAGGAAACCGCCGATCTCGTCGACGAAGAACCCGTAGTACTTGAACACCCCGAGGACCGCGAGGTCGACCGCCACCGTCGCTCCCATGATGAGCTTGCGGGAGCGCTCGTCGGAGGCGCGGTGGACCAGAACCGCGCCGAGCTGATTGGCGAGGGTCACCGCGGCCAGCAGGACGCTGTAGCCGAGGCTTGCCGCCGAGTAGAAGACATAGCTGGCCGCCAGCACGAATGGCTTCCAGACGTGCGGCCGCGACATGAGCGCCCACGAGAGGACGAGCACCACCGGGAAGAAGAATGCGAATTCGTAGGAGGGGAAGACCACGGCGCCGGCTCGCGATCCTAGGCGCCACCGTAGTCGGCTTGTCCGTTTCGGCCGCGCCCGCCGCCGCGAGCTGCGGCGGCGTGGAGCACTTCTGGCCGCGCAAGGTCGAGCGGAAGGGCGCCCCGCCGCTCGCGCTCGGCGACTCGATCATGCTCGGCGCCGCCGAGCCGCTTCAGCGCGCCGGCTTCGAGGTCGACGTGCGCGGCTGCCGCCAGATGAGCGAGGGCCTTCAGGTGCTCGCCTCGCGCGTCCGCTCGCACTCGTTGCCGAGCGTGGTGGTGGTCGGACTCGGCACGAACTGGACCGTGACGACCGGGCAGGTCCGCGCGGCCATGCGCATCCTCGGCGAGAACCGCGTGAAGGTGGTCGACTGGGCCGCCCGCAGCGCGGGCCGCTCGGACTGGGTCTGGAGCGACGGCCTGCATTTGCAGCCGGCGGGCGCGCGGGCGCTGGCGCGGCTGATGAGCGTCGCATTCACGTGGCCGCTGCCGGGCGTCGAGGCCACCTTCAGCC
>DASQER010000331.1:0-3746 GCA_035633575.1 Thermoleophilaceae bacterium | reverse complement strand
TACCTGGTGGGCGATCACACTGCGGGAGTCGCCGCGGTGGTGGACCCGCGTTTCGAGATCGATCCATACCTCGAGCTTGCGCGCTACCTCGGCGTGGAGATCGAGCACGTGCTCGAGACCCACAACCACGCGGACCACGTGTCCGGACACGGGCGGCTCGCGGAGGCCACCGGCGCCACCATCCACGTACACGCACTCGCGAGCCCCGAGTACGACCACGAGCCCTTCCACGACGGCTTCGAGCTCCAGCTCGGCTCCCTCACCATCCGCGCGATCCACACGCCTGGTCACCGGCCGGAGCACACCTCCTTCGCGCTCGTCGACAGATCGCGTGGGGACGAGCCGTGGGCGGTGCTGTCCGGCGACAGCCTGTTCGTCGGCGATGTGGCGCGTCCGGACCTCGCGATCGACAGGGAGGAGGGCGCCCGCCAGGTCTTCCGCAGCCTGCACGAGCGCCTGCTCACCCTGCCGCCCGACACGGAGCTGTGGCCCGGACACCTCGGCGGCTCGTTGTGCGGCGGGGCAGGCATGGACATGAAGATCTGCTCCACGATCGGATTCGAGAGCCGCCACAACCCGCTGCTGCAGGAGAGCGATGCGCAGCGCTTCGTGGAACGCGCCCTCGCGAGTCTCGGGCCACAGCCCCCGAACTTCCACGCGATAGTCGACCTCAACCGCGGCCCGCTGCTAACGGCCGGCGTGGAGGTCATGCCGCTGACCCCACGCCAGGTGGAGGGGCGCCGCGCAGGCGGGGCGCTCATCGTCGACGTGCGGACCGATCTCCAGTTCGACGAGGCACACATCCCGGGCGCCGTCTGCATCACGATGCTGCGCCAGGGGTTCGGAACCAAGCTCGCCTGGGTGGCCGACCGGGAACAGGAGATCGTGCTGGTGGGCCGCGACGACGAGGACGCCCGCCTCGCCGCCAGGCTCGCCACGGCGGTCGGCATCCGCAAGCTCGGCGGCTTCCTGGCCGGTGGCATGACGAGCTGGCGCGCCGAGCGCCGCGACGTCCATGCGATCGCACGCTGGACGGTGGCGGAGCTCGCCGCCGCGGATGGCGCCCAGATGCTCGACGTGCGCGAGCTCTCGGAATGGCGTGAGGGCCACATCCCGGGTTCGCTGCATATGCCCTACCACGACATCCACTCGCTGCCGGGCGGGATCGACCCGGAGCGCCCGCTGGCGGCGATATGCGCGTCGGGGCAGCGCAGCGCGACGGCGGCCAGCCTGCTGTCGGCATACGGCGCGAACGACGTCATCCACGTGGTGGACGGCGGAGTGCCGCTCTGGGGTCGGCTCGGCCACCCACTCGCCGTGGGCGACTAGGACCTCTGGCCGCTAGGCGTCCTCGGCGTCGTATGCCTGCTCGTCGACCATCGCCTGTGCCTGGTCGTCCGTGAGCTCCATGTCCGGGTGGGACTCCTCCACGTGCTCCCGGACGACTTGCGCCAGGTCCTCGTCGTTGGCCGCCTGAAGGGTCTTGCCGCATTGGCAGTCGATGACGCGCATGGGCGCAGGCTACTACTCCACGGGCGCGTTCCAGCGCCTCATCACAGCCGTCTCCCGCTCGAAGCCGAGCGCGGACAGCGTGGCGGTGGCGAGCCAGAAGAGCGCGCCCGCCTCGGGCGGCAGCTCGACCCAGCGCGCCGCGAGGATGCGCAGGACGTGGCCGTGGGCGAACAGGGCCACGTCGCCCTCTGACTCCTTCAGCTCGTCCACGAGGGGATCCACGCGCGCGCCCACGTCGGCGGCGCTCTCTCCGCCGGGGCAGCCGTCGCGCCAGAGGTTCCAGCCGGGCCGCAGCTCGCGGATCTGGGCCGTGGTAAGTCCCTCGTACTCGCCGTAGTCCCACTCGAGCAGCGCGGCGGTTGGCTCAGCGCGGTCGCCCAGGCCGGCGAGCCGGCAGGTCTCCACGGCGCGCTCCAGCGGGCTCGCCAGCACGCGCGTGAGGCTCCACTCGCGGAGGCCCTCGCGGAGCCGCTCCGCCTGCGCCCGTCCGCCGTCCGTGAGCGGGACGTCGATGAGCCCGGTGTGCCGCCCATCCCGGCTCCACTCGGTCTCGCCGTGGCGAACGAGGACGACCTCCATCGGAGCAATGCTTACATCCTCCCCCGGCCGCTGCACCCGCGCTAGGATCGCCGCCTCGTGGGCGCTGCCGAGATCGCCGCCATCGCTGCGGCCGGCATGGCGGCCGGCGCGATCAACACGCTTGTCGGCAGCGGCACGCTGATCACCTTCCCGGTCCTGCTCGCGTTCGGCTACTCGCCGGTCACGGCGAACGTGTCGAACACGATCGGGCTGGTGCCGGGCGCCGTGGCCGGCGCGATCGGGTACCGGCGCGAGCTCTCGGGCCAGCGGACGCGCATGCTCCGCTTCGGGCTCGCGTCGCTGCTCGGCGGCATCACCGGGGCGGTGCTGCTGCTGGTGCTGCCGCAGTCCGCCTTCGAGGCGATCGTGCCGGTGTTCATCGCGATCGCGCTGGTGTCCATCGTCCTCCAGCAGCGGCTCGACCGCGTGGTGAGCGAGCACCGGCCGCCGCCCGACGCGCACGGGACCGGGCTGCCGCGCGTCTTGGTCTATGTCGCGGGCGTGTACGGCGGCTACTTCGGCGCCGCGCAGGGCATGCTGCTGCTGGCCATCCTCGGTCTCGCGCTGCCGGATGACCTGCAGCGCGTGAATGCCCTAAAGAACGTCCTGGCCGGGATCGTGGCCGGCGTGGCGGCGCTCGTCTTCATCGCCGTCGCGCACGTGGCCTGGGGGCCGGCCGGGCTGATCGCGGGCGGCTCCGTGGTCGGCGCCCAGCTGGCCGCCCGCTACGGCCGGCGGCTATCGCCCCGGGCGTTGCGGGCGGTAATCGTGGCGGTGGGCATCGCCGCGATCGTCCAGCTCGTGACCTAGCCGCCGGCCAGCCGGAACAGCTCCCGCGCGGTGACCGCCGTGTCGGAGAAGTCCGAGAACACGCCGTCGATCCCGAGCCCGTAGAACTGCAGGTACTCGTTGATCGGGTTCCCGCCGTACTGGATCGCCAGGCGCGACTGCTCGCTGCGGAACGTCCAGGTGTGGATCAGAAGGCCGTGCTCGTGTGCACGCTTGATCAGGTCCGTGGTCTTGACGATGCTGTTGGCGAAGGTGCCGACGATGTACACCTTCCACGGCCCGATGCCGTCGGCATAGGTCTTGATCTCGGCCAGACCGGCATTGGTCGCGAAGTAGCTGAACAGGTCGGTCCTGCCGGAGACCGTCCAGTCGTACGGCCGGTCGAAGGGCTTCGCATAGGTTGGGTCGCCCTGAGCGTTGGTGTCGTTGGCGTCCACCAGCTGGACGAGCCGGACCGGGGTCATCCGGTTCAGCTGCTTCAGGTTCGCCTGCTCGAACGACTGGATGAACACCGGCGACCTGCGCTTGTCAAGGCCGGCCTTCTTCAGGATCCGCACGAGCCGCCCCTCGAGCGCGAGGCCGAGCCCCTGGTGGAACGTCGGATGCTTGGTCTCGGGATAGATCCCGATCGTGCGGTGACGGCGCTTCGACTCGCTCTTGACGAGCGCGATGACCTCTTCGAGCGTCGGGATCTTGAACTTGCCGTCGAACTGGTGCGGGCGCTCGGGGAAGGGCTGCACCGCGCGCAGGGTCTTGATCTCCCTGAGCGTGAAGTCCGAGGCGAAGAACCCGGTCTCCTCCACGCCGTCGACCATCTTCTTCGTCCGGCGGCTGAGGAACTCGCGATGGCTTGCCACGTTCGTGGT
>DASQER010000330.1:0-12038 GCA_035633575.1 Thermoleophilaceae bacterium | reverse complement strand
GCGTCGCGGCGGCTTCGCGCCGACCGCCTCCGCGAGGGCCGGGACCCACTCGCTCATCGACGTGGGTTCGTCGTCGACGATGTTGTAGACGCCCGGCGAGCCGCGCTCGACGGCGGCCACGGTGGCGTCTGCTGCGTCGTCCACGTGCACGAACGAGAACACCCCGGTCCCGGCGCCCACGATGGGCATACGCCGGCGGCGCGTGTCCTGCGTGATGGTGCCGTCGGCGCCGTAGTGGGTGCCCGGCCCGTAGAAGAAGCCGTAGCGCAGCACCAGGCCGTCGAGCCCCTCGGTCCCCAGCACCAGCTCCTCCATCTCGCGGAGCGCCTTCACCCCGCTTCCGAATGGCCTGGGCGCGTGGTCGAGCAGCGGATCGTCCTCGCTCTTCACCGGGCTGCCCTCGGCGCGATAGGCGAACGCAATGCTCTGGGACACGAAGCGGCTGGCGCCCGCTGTGCGCGCCCCGTCGATCAGGTTGCGCGCGCCCTCGGTGCGGAGGCGGTTGGTGGCCGCGTAAAGGTCCGCCTTGCGGAAGTTCATCCGGTCGGGCAGGGCGGTGAGCTGGTGCAACACGACGTCGGGGGCGGCCTCGGCCATCGCGGTGCGCAGCGCGTCGCGGTCGAACACGTCCACGACCGAGGCGCGCGCCCCGGCGGCCCGCACCTCCTCGGCCCTCGCCTCGGAGCGCGTCATGCCGGTCACCTCGTGGCCGGCCGCTGTCAGCCTCGGGATCAGCGGGCGGCCGATCGCGCCGCTCGCGCCGGCGAGGAACACCCTCATCGGGCGGCCGCCCTCTCCTGCTGCAGCATCCAGGCGAGCAGCACGGTGCTGAGGACGATCAGCGCGAGGTTCGCCGGTCCGAGCCAGGACGGGTCGGCCTCGCCCACGTCGATCAGGTGGTTGAGCGAGTGCAGCGTGTACTCGGCCACCGCGAACGCGAGCAGCGGCACGCGCCACGAGGGCCGCCGCAGGGCGACGAGCGCCACCGCGCCCAGGGCGATGTAGAAGGTGGCGAGGTCGGCCATGTAGTGGTCGTTGCGCGCGCCGTAGGGGCCGATCTCGTCGTGGAAGAACTCCGGCGTGAGCCAGAGAAGGGCTCCGACGAGGATCTGCGTGACTGCGAAGACGATCAGGAGGATCCGCATGAAGCGGATCATCGCGCGCCCGGTGCGGGTATAGCCAGTGAATGGACCAAGACGGGATCCTCGAGGGCATTCTCGGCGCGGGCGCGGGCTGGGCACGGATGGCCCGCGCGGCCGCCGAGGACATGGCGGGAGCGCTCAACCCCCTGGGGAACGGCGACGAGCCTGCCGACTGGCTCGACGCCTGGGACCCGGACTACATCCGCAAGACGCTGCCGACGCTGCGCCTCTTCTCGAACGTCTACCACCGCGCCGAGGTCCGCGACCTCCGGAACATCCCGGCGGAGGGGCCGGTGCTGCTCGTGGGCAACCACTCCGGCGGGACCCTCATCTCCGACACGTTCGTGTTCGCCCAAGCGTTCTACTACCACTTCGGGCCGCTGCGGCGCTTCCACCAGCTCGCCCATGACCTGGTCTTCCAGGTGCCGGGGGTGAGGGCGACCCTGTCGCGCTACGGGACGGTCCCGGCGTCTCCGGAGAACATGCGTCGCGTCCTCGAGCGCGACGCCGCCCTGCTCGTGTACCCGGGTGGGGATCACGAGACATACCGCCCCAGTTGGGAGTCGGCGGAGATCGACTTCGCCGGCCGCACCGGCTTCGTGAAGCTCGCCATCGAGCACGACACGCCGATCGTCCCGGTGGTGGCCATCGGCGGTCAGGAGACGGCGCTGTTCCTGGGCCAGGGCCGCCAGATCGCGAAGCTGCTGCGACTCAACAGCCTGTTCCGCCTGAAGGTGTTCCCCGCACAGGTGGGGCCGCCCTTCGGCCTGACGGTGCTCGACCTGCCGGGCCGGATCCCGCTGCCGGCGAAGATCACGGTCCGCGCGCTGCCGAAGATCGACCTGAAGAAGCGCCTCGGCGCGAACCCGGACGTCGACGAGGCATACGAGCTCGTGACCGGGACGATGCAGCGCGCGCTCCACAAGCTGGACGACGAGCGCAGCCTGCCGGTGATCGGCTGAGACCATCGCTGCGCCGCGGGCACCGCCCGCGGCTTGCGCCCTACCGCTTGGCGGCGACCCCGATGCCGTCGCCCACGGGCAGCACACAGGCGAGCCAGCGCTCGGAGCCGAGCAGATCGGCGTTCAGCCGGCGTGCGGAGGCGAGCGCGTCGGGGCTCCACCAGGTCTCGGCGTCCTCGGGCAGAGCCACCTCGCCGCGCATCAGCAGGTTGTCGACAACCATCAGCGCGCGCTCCGAGAGCTTCGGCTCGGCCAGCTCGATGTAGCGCGCGTACTCGCCCTTGCTGGCGTCCACGAAGAGCAGGTCGAACGGCCCCTCGAGGCCGGGCAGCGTCTCGAGGGCGTCGCCCTCGACGATCTCCACGCGATCCGCCACTCCCGCGCGCTCCAGGTATCCGCGCGCCTGCGCCGCCCGCTCGGGGTCGCGCTCGAGCGTGACGACCCGGCCGCGCTCGATCTGCTCGGCCATGTGAAGGGTGGAGTAGCCGATCGCCGTGCCGACCTCCAGCACCACGGGGTCCAGCACCCGGCAGAGGACGGCGAGCAGGCGGCCGGTCTCCCAGTGGACGATCGGGACCGAGTCGCGCTCGGCCAGCTCCTCCATCTCGGCCATGACCTCGGAGCGCTCCGGCCGAAGCTCCCTCAGATAGCGCTCGACCAGCTCGTCGAGGATCGGCATCGTCGCAGGGTACCCTGGCCTCATGGCCGGACTCGTAGAGGCGATCCACATCTCTCCCGAGGAGTCCAAGCTCCCCCACGCCGTGGAGAGCGTCGAGGTGACCGAGGAGGGCGTTCAGGGTGATCGTTACTTCGGCGCGAAGGACCTGACGCTCGTGGAGGCCGAGGCGCTCGAGGGCCTTCAGGAGGACACGGGCATCGAGCTCTCCGCGCCCGAGGTGCGGCGCCAGGTCCTCACTCGTGGCGTGCGGCTGAACGACCTGCTCGGCAGGCGCTTCCGCGTCGGAGAGGTGGAGGTCGTGGGGGCGGAGTGGTGCGAGCCCTGCGACCACCTCGAGAAGCTGACGAAGCCGGGCGTGCTGAAGGGCCTGGTGCACCGCGGCGGCCTGCGGGCGGACATCGTTCAGCCAGGGCGCATCGCCGTCGGCGACGAGGTCACAGCCGCCGACGGGCCCTAAGTATCCTCAGGCCTCCGTTTCGACGTCCGTGAAGGAGAGTCCATGGCGCTGATCGAGGTCCCCTCGGGGCTTGAAGGCGTAGTCGCGTTCCACACCTCGATCGCCGAGCCGGACAGGGAGGGCGGCGCTCTCCGGTATCGCGGGGTCGACATCGAGGAGCTCGTCGGGAAGGTGCCGTACGAGCAGGTCTGGGGGCTGCTCGTGGATGGGCAGTACGAGCCGGGCCTGCCGCCCGCCGAGCCGCACCCGCTGGCGGTGCGCACCGGGAATCCGCGCGTCGACCTCCAAGCCGCGCTCGCGATGCTCGGCCCCGAGTGGGGCCTCGCCGAGCTCATCGACATCTCGGACGAGCAGGCGCGCGAGGACCTCGCCCGGGTGTCGGTGATGGCGCTGTCGTTCGTGGCGCAGTCGGCGCGCGGCGTGGGCCGCCCGCCGATACCGCAGCGCGACGTTGATAAGGCCAGCTCGATCCCCGAGCGCTTCCTGATCCGCTGGCGCGGCGAGGCCGACCCGCGCCACGTGAAGGCGATCGACGCCTACTGGATCTCCGCGGCCGAGCACGGGATGAACGCCTCGACGTTCACGGCGCGCGTGATCGCATCCACCGGCGCCGACGTGGCGGCCGCGCTTTCGGGGGCCGTCGGCGCGCTGTCTGGCCCCCTGCACGGCGGCGCGCCGTCGCGTGTGCTCCAGATGCTCGACGGGGTGGCCGAGATGGGCGACGCGGAGCGCTGGGTGAAGCAGGCGCTCGACCGCGGCGACCGGCTGATGGGCTTCGGCCACCGCGTGTACCGCGCGGAGGACCCGCGCGCCCGCGTGCTGCGCCGCGCCGCGCGTGAGATCGCCGCGCCGCGCCTGGAGGTGGCCGAGAAGCTCGAGGAGGCCGCGCTCGCCGAGCTGAAGGCGCGCAAGCCCGACCGCGTGCTCGCCACGAACGTCGAGTTCTGGTCGGCCGTGGTGCTCGACTTCGCCGAGGTGCCGCCGGAGCTGTTCACGCCGATGTTCTCCTGTGCGCGCGTCGGCGGCTGGGCGGCGCACATCATGGAGCAGAAGCGCGAGGGCCGCCTGATCCGCCCGAGCGCCAAGTACGTCGGTCCCGAGCCGCGCTCGGCGGATGAGGTGAACGGGGCCGCACCGGCCTGATGGAGCAGGCGGCGAGCGCCAAGCGCCTGGTCCTCGTCGCCGCCATCCTCGGGACGACCGTGGTCACGGTCGACTCGACGGTGGTCAACGTCGCGCTTCCGGCGGTCCAGGACGACCTCGGAGGCGGGCTCGCCGGCCAGCAGTGGACGTCGAACGCCTACCTGCTCACGCTCAGCTCGCTGCTCCTGGTCGGCGGCTCGCTGGGGGACCTGTTCGGAGCGCGGCGCGTGTTCGGGCTCGGCGTCGCCGGCTTCGGGATCACGTCCCTGTTCTGCGCGCTGTCCCCTACGATCGAGCTGCTCGTCGTGGCGCGTGCGCTGCAGGGAGTGTTCGGGGCGCTGCTCACGCCGGCCGCGCTGGCCGTGATCGTGGCCACCTTCCCGCCGGACGAGCGCGGCCGCGCGGTCGGGGCCTGGACCGCGTGGGGCGGCATGGGCACGGTGCTCGGGCCGCTGATCGGCGGCCAGCTCGTGGACACCGCCTCGTGGCGCTGGATCTTCGCGATCAACGTGCCGATCGTGCTGATCACGCTCTTCCTCGTCATGCGGGTGGTCCCCGAGGGGCGGCCGCGGGCGGCGGACGCCCGGGTGGACGCTGTCGGCGCCGCGCTCTGCGCGCTCGGCCTGGCCGGGATCACCTACGGCCTGATCGAGCAGCCGCTGCACGGCTGGGGCGACCCGATGGTATTGCTGCCGCTCGCAGGCGGCGCGCTCCTCTTCGCCGGCTTCATCGCGTGGGAGGCGCGGACCGCGCACCCGATGCTGCCGCTGTCCCTGTTCAGGCGGCGCAACTTCGCGGTCGGCAACGTCGAGACGTTCTCGATGTACGCCGGCCTCGGCCTGCTGTTCTTCTTCCTCGTCCTGTTCCTCCAGCAGGTGGCGGGCTACAGCGCGCTCGAGGCCGGCACGACGACCATCCCGGTGACACTGGTGATGTTCTCGCTCTCGACCCGCTTCGGGGCCCTGGCCGATCGCCACGGGCCGCGCTTCTTCATGGGGATCGGGCCGCTCATCTCCGCTGCCGGGCTCGCCCTCTTCCTGCGCCTCGACGCGGATGTGGACTACCTGACGGACCTGCTGCCCGGTCTGCTGGTCTTCGCCCTCGGGCTCTCCATGACGGTGGCCCCGCTCACCGCCACCGTGCTGGCCGACGCGGACGAGCACAACGCCGGGATCGCGTCCGGCGTGAACAACGCCATCGCGCGAGTGGCGAGCCTGATCGCCATCGCCGCCGTGGGGGCGATCGTGGCCTCCGCGTTCGGGTCGGCGCTCCGGGACGAGCTGGCCGCCGAGGCGCGGCGGCCCGAGGTGGCGCGGGCGCTCGAGGAGGCGCAGAAGCAGCCGCTCGCGAGCGTGGTCGTCGACGATGCGCCGCCCCGCGTGCGGGCGGAGGTGGCGCGCGCGTCGCGCGACGCGTCTGTCGAGGCCCTCCACGTCGCGATCAGCATCGCCACCGACCTGGTGGCCCTCGGCGGCGTGCTCGGCCTCGCCGGCCTGGTGAACCCCCGCCGCAGGGTCGAGGCGGCCGACTGCCCTGGCGGCCAGCTCGCGGGCGCGACCGGTGAGGGCGCCCGCCACTCCCCGTGCGACTGGCAGCGCCAGGCCGAGGAGTCCGGCGAGCGCAGCGCGGCCTAGAAGCGGCGCGCGCGCTCGCGGCTCACGGCGAAGCCGTGCCCGTTCCGGTGGTTCACGCAGCGCATTCCGGCGCGCCGCGAGAAGCACTCGAAGCGGCCGCGGCGAATCGAGTCCCCGTACGCGAGGCTGCGGCCGCCCGGGACCGCGTCGCCCGCGCAGGTGAACCGCCCGCGCCCGCGCAGCCCGACCTCGACCCCGTTGCCCCAGTCGCCCGGGCATCCCCGCGGCTTGGGCGGCGGCGACCAATCCCGCTCGGTGATGTCGCAGCGCGTCAGCGAGGTCCGGTCGATGACGCAGCGGATGTTCGAGGACGGGCTGTGGAAGAAGGTGGCCGCGGAGGCGGGGGCGGCGGCGGCGAGTGCCGCCAGCACGGTCGCGAGTGCCGCCACGAGTCTCATCGGGGGTCACTCTAGCCCGCGATGACGCCTCCGTCGATTCTTGGCGCCCGCATATGATGGGCTCATGAGCGCGCGATTCGACTTCGTGATCGTCGGTGGCGGCTCTGCGGGCAGCGCGCTCGCCAACCGTCTGTCGGAGGATCCAGGCACCAGCGTCCTGGTCCTGGAGGCGGGCAGGCCGGACTACTCATGGGACGTGTTCATCCACATGCCGGCCGCGCTCGCGTTTCCGATCGGCAACCGCTTCTACGACTGGAAGTACGAGTCCGAGCCCGAGCCGCACATGGGCGGCCGGCGCGTCTACCACGCGCGCGGGAAGGTGCTCGGCGGCTCGAGCTCGATCAACGGGATGATCTTCCAGCGCGGCAACCCGATGGACTACGAGCGCTGGGCCTCCGACCCCGGGATGGAGACCTGGGACCACGCGCACTGCCTGCCGTACTTCAAGCGCATGGAGAACTGCCTCGCGGCGGACCCGGACGATCCCTTCCGCGGGCACGACGGACCGCTCGTGCTCGAGCGCGGCCCGGCGAAGGGCCCGCTCTTCGACGCCTTCTTCGCGGCCGTGCAGGAGGCCGGGCACCCGCTCACCGACGACGTGAACGGCTACCGCCAGGAGGGCTTCGCCGCGTTCGACCGCAACGTTCACAGGGGCAGGCGGCTGTCGGCCGCGCGCGCCTACCTGCACCCGGTGATGAAGCGGCCGAACCTGAAGGTCGAGACCAGGGCCCTGACCACGCGCATCCTGTTCGAGCGCGGCCGGGCGGTCGGGGTGGAGTACTCCCCCCGCGGGCGCCGCAGCCGCAGCGTGCGCGCCGCCGAGGTGCTGCTGTGCGGCGGCGCGATCAACTCCCCGCAGCTGCTCCAGCTCTCCGGCGTGGGAGCGGCGAGCGAGCTGCGCGCGCTCGGCATAGACGTCGTCGCGGACCGGCCCGGCGTGGGGGAGAACCTCCAGGACCACCTCGAGGTCTACGTCCAGCACAGCGCGACGCAGCCCGTGTCCATGGCGCCCTACTTCGCCAAGCGCCGCCGGCCGATGGTCGGGCTCCAGTGGCTGCTTCGCAGGTCCGGCCCGGGCGCCACGAACCACTTCGAGGCGGGCGGCTTCATCCGCAGCAACGACGACGTCCGGTACCCCAACCTGATGTACCACTTCCTGCCGATCGCCGTTCGCTACGACGGCACCCTCCCGGAGGGCGGAGGCGGGCACGGCTACCAGGTGCACGTCGGGCCGATGTACTCGGACGTGCGCGGAACGTGCAAGGCCGTCAGCAGGGACCCGCGCGCCAAGCCGGCGCTCCGCTTCAACTACCTCTCGACGGAGCAGGACCGGCGCGAGTGGGTCGAGGCGATCCGCAAGACGCGCGAGATCCTCGACGCGCCCGCGTTCGCGCCGTACAGCGGGGGCGAGCTCTCGCCGGGCCGTGAGGTCGAGAGCGACGAGCAGGTCCTCGACTGGGTGGCCAAGGACGCCGAGACCGCGCTGCACCCGTCCTGCACGTGCAGGATGGGAGTGGACGAGATGGCTGTGGTGGACCCGCTCACGATGCGCGTGCACGGGCTCGAGGGCCTGCGCGTGGTCGACGCGTCGGTGTTCCCCTACGTGACCAACGGCAACATCTACGCGCCGGTGATGATGACCGCCGAGAAGGCGGCCGACCTGGTCCTCGGGAACACGCCCCTGCCCGCCGAGCCGGTGGAGTTCTACCGGGCCGGGGAGCAACCGGCGGTCAGTCCGAGTCCCGTGGCATCAGCCGGGATCGATTAAGGTCGGTCAATGGCTCGCCAAAGCCTCGATCTTGTCGATCCGCGGATCGCGAAGGCGCTCTCCCACCCGATGCGGACCCGCATTCTGGCCATCCTCGACGAGCGCGTCGCCAGCCCGAACGAGATCGCCGACATCATCGGCGAGCGGCTGCCGAACGTGAGCTACCACGTCAGGACGCTGCTCGACCTTGGCTGCATCGAGCTCGTCAGCACCGCTCAGCGCCGCGGGGCGATCGAGCACTACTACCGGGCTGTCTTGCGCCCGTTCTTCAGCGACCGCGACTGGAAGCGGCTGCCCCGCTCCGGGCGTCAGGCCGTGTCGGACGTCGCGCTTCAGATGATTTGGGACGACGTGTCCGGAGCGATCGAGGCCGGCACCTTCGAGGGGCGGCCCGACCAGAACCTGACCCACACCTCCCTCGAGCTCGACGAGCGGGGCTGGGAGGGGTTGAACGAACTGCTCGACCGCACGCTCGGGGAGGCGGAGGCGATCGCGGCACGCAGCGCCGAGCGCTTGGCGGAGTCCGACGAGGGTGCGATCCCGACACGGCTCGTGCTGATGCACTTCGAGTCCCCGTCTCAGGCGGACCAGAGCTAGCACCCACCTCATGGCCGGACTCGACCGTCGGGAGTTCCTCGCGGGCACAGCCGCGAGCGCGCTCGCGCTGCGCGTGCCGGCCGAGCCCGCCGCGCTCTCGAAGAGGGCGGTCCGCGAGCTGAGGTCGGCGGTGAAGGGCAGGGTGCTGTTCCCGCACGACAGCACGCGAGTGGTCTACAACCGCCGCTACGAACGCGCACGCCCGGACGCCGTCGTCCGGGTCGAGAGCACGGCCGACGTGGCGGCGGTGGTGCGCTGGGCGGAGCGCTTCGGCGTCAGGGTCGTGGCGCGCTCGGGCGGTCACAGCTACGCCGGCTATTCCACGACCTCCGACGGGGTCGTCGTGGACCTCTCCCGGCTCAGGGGGGTCAGGGTCTCGAACGGGCGCGCGACGATCGGCGCGGGCGCGCGGCTGATCGACGTCCAGCGCGCACTCACGCGCCGCGGCCTCAGCGTGCCCTCCGGCTCGTGCCCCTCCGTCGGCATCGCGGGCCTCGCGCTCGGCGGCGGGCACGGCCTCGCCGGGCGCCGCTTCGGGCTCACGAGCGACAACCTGGTCGCGGCGCGCATCGTGACCGCGGACGGGCGCGTCCGGCTGGCCGACGCCGACACGAACGAGGATCTCCAGTGGGCGTGCCGCGGCGGGGGCGGCGGCAACTTCGGCATCGTCACCTCCCTGACGCTCGACGCCCACCGGGCCCCGGGGGCCGCCTGGTTCATCGTCTCGTGGCCGTGGTCGCAGGCCGGCGAGGCGCTGGCCGCGTGGCAGCGCCTCGCTCCCGAGGCGCCTCCGGCGCTCACGTCGATCCTGTCGCTCGGCACGACCGGCGGGACCGGCTCGCCGCGCGTGGCCGCCCTCGGCCAGTACTTCGGAGAGCTGCCGGCGCTGCGCAGGCTAGTCCGGCCGCTCACCCGGGTGGCCGGCGCGAGCCTCAGCAGCGGCAGCTCCAGCTACTTCTCGCTCGTCCTGCGCTGGGCCGGATGCCTGGACGGCGGCTTCCGGGCCTGCCACGCCTCCACGCGCTCGAGCTTCTTCGCGAAGTCCGACTACTTCGACAGGCAGCTCGGGCCGAGGGGGCGCGCGACCATGGTCGATTGGATCGAGCGCCGGCAGCGCAACCCGTCGCTCGGCTCGGGCGCGCTGCTGCTGGACGCCTACGGCGGCGCGCTCAACCGCCCGGCCGCCGACGCGACAGCGTTCGTGCACCGCGACATGCTGTTCTCGCTCCAGTACCTCGCCTACTTCAGCGGGGGCACAGCGGCCAGGGCGAGCCGGCGCTGGATCAACGGGGCCTGGCGGGCGCTTCGGCCGCACGCCTCCGGCGAGGCCTACCAGAACTACATCGACCCTCAGCTGGACCGCTGGCAGCGCGCTTACTACGCCGGGAACCTGGAGCGCCTGCGCGACATCAAGAAGCGCGTCGACCCCGACTTCCGCTTCCGCTTTCCCCAGGCCATTCCGCCGGCGCGCTGATGGACCGCGACTCGCTGTGGCGGCCGCGGTGGGCTTCACTCTCGCCCGTCTCCCGGCTCTTCCGGACCGAGACGCAGCTGCTCACCGGAGCGCGGCTCATAGGGCGTGAACTCGGGAGGCGGGAGCGGCTTGGTGCCCGCCTCGGATGCCGCCGCCCGGCGGCGCGTGGCCCGGCGTCGCCGGATCGGAGGCGTCTCGTGCTCAGGGGGAAGGTCGTCGGCGGGGCGCTTGGCACGCTCGCGTGCGCCGGCGAGGAACAGGATCGCGGCGCAGGCCAGCGCGAGCAGGTTCTGGCCCAGCGGGCGGTCGAACAGCCGCGTGACGATCAGGGCGCCGGCCCAGATGCCGGCCGCGGCGATCACGGTGCCGTCCCCGAACGGGAGGTGGAAGCGCCTCCCCTCCGCGCGCGCGAACAGCAGCGCCAGCACGCCGGCCGCCAGCATCAGCTCGCCGGCCTCGACGAACGAGAACGGCCCGAAGGTGCTCGCCACCAGGAGCAGCGCCCCGGCGGCCGCCGCCCGCTGCTCGGCGTTCAGGAGCCGCAGCGCCCGCAGGGCGCGGCGGGCGAGCTCAGCCATCCTCGTCGAGCCGCCGCCGGCCCCCGAAGCCCGCTTCCGGCTCGTGCCAGAAGCCGATCGTGTCCTCGCCCTCGAGCCAGCAGAGGTAGATCTCGCGCCCCGCGCGCAGCGACGGGAAGTCGAGCAGCCCGCGATCGAGGTCGCGCAGCACGACCTCGAGCTCGCGCAGCTCCGTCATCGACTCGCGCAGCTCGAGGAAGCCCTCGGACACG
Source organism: Thermoleophilaceae bacterium (assembly GCA_035633575.1). Taxonomy (GTDB): domain Bacteria; phylum Actinomycetota; class Thermoleophilia; order Solirubrobacterales; family Thermoleophilaceae; genus JACVRW01. The sequence continues at coordinate 994 of DASQER010000330.1, read as the reverse complement.
GTGCGCCCGGGGCTGCCGCCGCCGTTCGTGGGCCCCGCCTCCGACAGCGCCTCGCGCGCCTCCCGGTCGCCGAGGCGGTTGCGCGCGGCGCGTATCCGCTCGACCAGCCGGACGACCCTCGGCAGCAGCTCGGTCGCCTCCTCGAGCGTGTAGTGGCGGGAGTGCAGCACCCGGCGGCTCAGGCCGCCGCGCGGGCGCCCTCGCGGATGCGGCGCTCGAGCAGCTGCGCGTCGGCGTCGGAGACGGTCCGGAGCTGGCCCTGGAAGGCGAGGTGCCAGTGCTCGGGGGGCCACTTGCGCACGTGCTCGAGCTCTCCGGCCAACTCGACCGCGGGCACGAAGTCGTCCTCCTCGAGCACGATCTCGGGCTCGGTCTCGAAGCGCCACGGGTACGGGTCCTGCTTGCCGGGCTTCCCGGGCCAGATCCTCTCGCGGTCCTCGTACATCTCGCCGGTCACGCGGACGATCCCGCCGAACGCCTGCACGCCCGTCACGTAGAAGACGATCCGGTCCCCGGGGTCGATCTGCTCGGCCATGCCGCGCCGGCCCTCCTTGGCGCCGATCACCCGGAAGCCGTGCTCGCGCGTGGCGCGGAAGTTGTCGAGCGATCCGGTGAGCACCCAGGTCTTGGCCACGCCCGAAGCGTACTTGTACGCTGTGCGCAGCCATGGCCGACGAGGAGCTGCACCTGATCGGGCCGGACGAGATCGCGTACAGGCTCGACCTCACGCCCGCCCAGCTCAAGATCACCTTCACCGCCTTGAAGTCGCTCCTGGACGACTTCGGGCACGACGAGCGCGACATCCACGACGTGGTCCGCGAGGTGCTCGCGAAGCTCCCCGAGGAGCACGCCATCCGCTCTATAGAGATCCCTAGGGGCCGGTAGCGCCGCCCGTGTCGCGAGACGTATCCCGACGCGAGCTGTTGCGCGCCGGTGGCGCCGGCGCGGCCGGGTTCGCCCTGCTGGGAGCGGAGGGCGCCCTCGCCCAGTCGCC
>DASQER010000329.1:0-4104 GCA_035633575.1 Thermoleophilaceae bacterium | reverse complement strand
GTCGGGAACTGGAAGCTGTGGGGCACGCGCGCCCAGGCGGCCGACTACGGCGACCGCCTGCTCGAGCTGCTCCCAGACGAGAGACGGAGGCCCGCGGACGTCGGCATCGCCCCGCCCTTCACTGCCCTGGACGTGTGCGTCGAGAGGCTGCGCGGCAGCGGCGTCGCGGTGTACGCGCAGAACATGCACCAGGAGGGCACGGGCGCGTTCACCGGCGAGGTGTCGGCCGAGATGCTCACCGAGCTGGGAGTGGACGGCGTGGTACTTGGGCACTCCGAGCGGCGCCAGTACAACGACGAGACGGACCGCGCGCTCCAGGAGAAGGTCCCCGCCGCGCTCGAGGCGGGCCTTCAGCCGATCCTCTGCGTGGGCGAGACGGAGGAGGAGCGGGAGGGCGGCGATACCCAGCGCAAGCTGCGCAACCAGGTGCAGGAGGCGCTCGAGAAGGTCGCCGACGACAGGCTCGCGGACGTGGTGATCGCCTACGAGCCGATCTGGGCGATCGGCACGGGCAAGGTCGCCACGCCGGAGATCGCGCAGGAGGCGATCGCGTTCATCCGGGCGCTCGTGGGCGACCGCTCGAAGCAGGCCGCAGAGCGCGTGCGCATCCTCTACGGGGGCAGCGTGAAGCCGGACAACGCGGCCGAGATCCTGGCGCAGCCGGACGTGGACGGCGCGCTCGTTGGCGGCGCGAGCCTCGATCCCGAGGGGTTCGCGCGCATAGTGGCCGCCGCGGCGACGTGACCTTTCCGCGCGTCTGCCTGGTGGTGCTCGACGGCTGGGGGCTCGCCGAGCCGGGGCCGGGCAACGCGATCTCGCTGGCGGACACGCCGGTCTTCGACGAGCTCTGGGCCAAGCACCCGCACACCACTCTCACCGCCTGGGGGCCGGCCGTCGGCCTGCCCGAGGGCCAGATGGGCAACTCCGAGGTCGGCCACCTCAACCTCGGCGCGGGCGCCGTCGTGAAGCAGGACCTGATGCGCATCGACGAGGCGATCGAGGAAGGATCCTTCTTCGAGAACGAGGCGCTGCGGGCGGCCTGCGCCGCGGGCCGCGAGGCGGGGCGGCTGCACCTGCTCGGGCTGGTGTCGGACGGCGGCGTGCACGCGAGCATGGACCACCTGAAGGCGCTGATCGAGCTGGCCCGCCGCGAGCGGGTGCCCGACGTGGTGCTGCACGCCTTCACGGACGGCCGCGACACGCACCCGGACTCGGGCGCGGGCTACGTGGCCGAGGTGGAGAGCTGGGGCGGGTCGCGCATCGCGACGGTGACAGGCCGCTACCACGCCATGGACCGCGACCGGCGCTGGGAGCGCACGAAGCTGGCCTACGACGCGATCGTGCACGGCCAGGCGGAGTTCACCGCCCCGACGGGCGAGGACGCGGTCCGGCAGGCCTACGAGCGGGGCGAGACGGACGAGTTCATCAAGCCGACGCTCGTGGGGGAGGAGGGCGCGATCCGCGACGGCGACGCCGCGATCTTCTTCAACTTCCGCCCCGACCGCGCGCGCCAGCTCACCCGGGCGCTGGGCGAGCCCGATTTCGACGACTTCGACCGCGGCGAGGCGCCGCCTGTGCGGCTGACCACGCTCACCGAGTACCACGACGACTGGGGCTATCCGGTCGCGTTCCCGCCGGCCCGCCCGCCCGTGACGCTGGCCTCCACGCTCGCGGAGCGCGGGTTGAAGCAGCTGCACGTGGCCGAGACCGAGAAGTACGCCCACGTGACCTACTTCTTCAACGGAGGCGAGGAGGACCCGTACCCCGGCGAGGAGCGCGACCTCGTCGATTCGCCGCGCGACGTGCCCACCTACGACAAGAAGCCCGAGATGAGCGCGCGGCCCGCGGCGGAGGCGCTCGTGGAGCGCTGGCGCGCGGGCGACTTCGCCTTCGGGATCATCAACTTCGCGAACCCCGACATGGTCGGCCACACCGGGGTGATCGAGGCGGCCGTGACGGCGGTCGAGACCGTGGACGAGTGCCTCGGCCTGGTGGTGGAGGCGGTGCACGAGTCGGGCGGCGCCTGCATCGTGACGGCCGACCACGGCAACGCCGACCACATGCTGGAGCCGGACGGCAGCCCGAACACGGCGCACTCGATGAACCCGGTGCCGCTGATCGTGACCGCGGACGTGGGCCCGCTGCGCGACGGCGGCGTCCTGGCCGACGTATCGCCCACGGTGCTCGCGCTGCTGGGCCGGGAGCAGCCCCGCGAGATGACCGCGCGGACTCTCACCCAGGAAACCTAGGCTCTCGGGGCCGTGCCTCCCTTCGAGATCGGCGGCGCGTGAGCGGCACCCCGTACTGGCTCGACGCGCCCTACGAGCCGCGGGCGCCGCTTGCCGCGGACGTGGAGGTCGAGGTTTGCGTGATCGGCGCGGGCGTGGGCGGCCTGTCGTGCGCGCGCCGGCTTGCGCAGCACGGGATCGACACGCTTGTGCTCGAGCGCGGCACGGTGGCGGGCGGGGCCAGCGGGCGCAACGGCGGCTTCCTGCTGGCCGGCATCGCCGCCTTCCACGTGGACGCCCGCGAGCGTCTCGGGCCCGAGCGGGCGCGCCTGATCTACCGGCGCACGCTCGAAGCCCAGCGGGAGATCTACGACCTCGCGGCGGAGCTGGGCGCGCAGGACGCGGTGCGGCGCACGGGCCTGCTGCGGGCGAGCGCCTCGGAGGAGGAGGCCGAGCACGTGCGCCGCCAAGCCGAGGCGCTGCGGGCCGACGGCTTCCCCGCCGAGCTCGTCGAGCGCGCCGAGCTGCCGGCGGCGCTGCGCCGCAGCGCGTTCAACGGCTGCCTGACCGAGAACGACGGGACGCTCCACCCCGCGCGCTGGATCCGGCTCCTGGCCGAGGCCGCGGAACGGGCCGGTGCGCGCATCTGCGAGGGCACCCCGGCCCGCGCTCCCCGCGACGGGGAGCTCGAGACCCCCGCCGGCCGCGTGCGTGCCCGCCACGTGGTCGTCGCAGCCGACGGCGCGCTGCCCGAGCTGGTCCCGTTCTACGAGGGGCGTGTTCGCGCGCGCCGCCTGCACATGGTGGCCACCGCGCCCTTCGGCGAGCGTGTGCTCGAGCGTCCCGTGTACTCGCGCTGGGCCTTCGAGTACGTGCAGCAGACCCCGGATGGGCGGTTGCTGGCCGGGGGCTTCAGCGACCTCGATGGGCCCGGCTCGTACACGGACCGCGACGAGGGCGCGCCGGCCGTCTGGGACCGGATCGAGCGTTGGCTGCATGAGGACCTCGGGGTCGAGGCGGACGTGACGCATCGTTGGGTGGGAACCGTCGGCTACAGCGACGACGGCCTGCCCTACGCCGGGGCGGTGCCGGGCGAGCCCTGGCTGTACGTGCTGGGCGGCTACTGCGGACACGGCAACGTGCCGGGCTACCTTGCGGGCCGCGAGCTGGCCGACCTGATCGCGGGCGTCCCGGATGTCAGGCCGCTGTTCGACGCGGACCGCTAGCGCTGCGAGTGCTCGCCGATGAAGTCGCGCAGGCCGTCGATCTGCTGCTGCACCTCTCCACTGTCCACCGGCTGCACGCTCTGGCTGCCCGAGGAGGAGAGCAGGGCGAGCGCCACCACCGCGATGGCCGCGATGGCCGCGAGCAGCGCCAGAAAGCCGCCGAAGCGGCGGCGGCGCGCCACCCGGCGTGCCGCCGCGCGCTCGTCGCGGCGCGCGCGCGGCGCCTGAGCGGCGGGCGGAGGCGGGGGCGTCTGGTGCACGCGGGTGGGATGCGGTCCCGCGGCCCGGGTGGGCAGCGCCTGCGTGGCCGCGGTCTGGTCGATCACCTGGGTGGCGTCGTATGCGTCCATGGACAGCCGCTCCGTCGCGGCCGTGGCCTGGCCGCGCATACCGGCCTCGATCGCCTGTGCCATCTCGAGCGCGTTCGAGTAGCGCGCGGCGGGATCGCGCTCGAGGGCGAGGCGCACCGCTTCGTCGAGCTCGGGCGGCACCTCGGGCCGGTAGTCGGTGATCGGCGCGACCGGGTCCTGCTGCTGCTTCAGCGCCAGCTCGGTGAGCGACGCGTACTCGTGCGGGAGCCGCCCGGTCAGGAACTGGTACGCGCAGACGCCCAGCGAGTAGATGTCGGACGCCGGTCCCGCCTCCTCGCC
>DASQER010000328.1:0-2524 GCA_035633575.1 Thermoleophilaceae bacterium | reverse complement strand
ATCGGGAAGCTACGGGGCTTCCAGGGCAACTTCGGGGTGTTCGTGCGCTCCTATGCGTACATCTGCTCGCTCGGGGGCGATGGGCTGAAGGAGGCCTCCGAGATCGCTGTGCTGAACGCGAACTACCTCAAGGCGTTGATGGCGGAGCCCGGGATCGCGGAGTACCTCCCGATCGCCTTCGACCGCACCTGCATGCACGAGTTCGTGCTCTCGGGGCGGGGCGCGAAGGAGGAGCTCGGCGTGAAGACGCTCGACCTCGCCAAGCGCATGCTCGATCACAACGTGCACCCGCCGACCGTGTACTTCCCGCTGCTGGTGGACGAGGCCCTGATGATCGAGCCGACCGAGACGGAGACGAAGGAGCGCCTCGACCACTTCGCCGAGGTGGTCCGCTCGATCCTCGAGGAGGCCAGGGAGGACCCCGAGGTCGCCCGCACCGCACCGCACACCACGCCCGTTCGCCGCCTCGACGAGGTCGGCGCGGCGAAGAAGCCGGTGGTCCGCTGGCGCCCGGACGCGGTGTAGCGTCAGCTCAAGGCGACGCCGCTGGGAGCTCGAGCCAGGCCTTCTCCGACAGGTCTGCGAGGTCGTTCTCCTCGAGCCCAAGGTCGGAGAGCGTGAACAGCCGCCCGCCCACGACGAACGAGCGCTGGATCGGCGCGATGTAGTCACCGGCCTTGTGGGAGGCGCTGCCGACCTCGCCGATGCCGGACGAACGCTCCACCCTGAAGCCCAGGGCGCCGGTGAAGTAGTCCTGTTCGGTCGCGTACTGGACCGGCATCACGGCGAGCTTCGTCGGCGCCCACCAGAGGAACGCGTGGTGGTCGTACTCGACGTCGGAGGACGAGCCGGGCCTGACGGTGCGCTGGTGCAGGCGCCGCGGCCGTGCGAGATCTGAGACGTCGAACAGCGACAGCTGCGTGCCGAGGAGCTGGCCCGCCTCGGTGGCGTCCTGGCCCACGCCCAGCAGCAGGTCGCCGCCCACGGGGTGAAGGTAGGCGGAGTAGCCGCGGATCTTCAGCTCGCCGCGCACCTTCGGCTCGGCTGGCGCCGAGAGGTCCACCGTGTAGAGCGGGTCGACCTGACGGAAGGTCACGACGTAGCCGACGTCGTCGATGAAGCGCACCGAATAGATGCGCTCGCCCCTGCCGAGCCCGCCGACCTGGCCCAATTGAGCGAGCCTCCCGTCCCGCCGGGCGAGCGTCGTCACGAAGCTCTGACCCTCGAGCTCGCTGCCGCCGAGCCAGGTCGGAGCCTCGCTGCTCGCGACCCTCAACACGCCGCCGCGCTCGGACATCGCCCACTGGTTGAGCAGGAACCCGGGCACGCTGCCGCTGGCGTGGTATGTCGTCTCGCCGGAGTCCGAGGCGTCGAACTCGTGGATCGTCGTTCCCCCGTGCAGGTTCTGCTCCGGCACGGACTGCGCGATCCAGCGCTGCGTCGCCACGTACAACCGGCGCGGCGACGCGTACACGATCTCTGCGCCCGTCATCACAGCGTCGGAGTCCACCTCGGGCAGGCCCTTGTCCATGTCGATCGTGAGCACCGTGAGCATGTCGAGCCCGGAGTAGACCTGCGCTCGGCGCACGGCCCGGCAGCGCGTGGCGGGGCGCGTCCGCTTGCGGCCGGTGAGCCGGTTGGCCACGGTGGTGTGCGCAAGCCAGCCGCGCAGGCGCGAGCGCAGCTCGGGCTCGGTGCTCGCGCGCGGCGTGCTGGTCACCACCACGCGCGCGATCGCGCCGGTCAAACGCGCGCTGACGAACAGGCCCCGGACACGCTGGGTACGGATCACGGTCATCCTGGCGGGGTCGCTCACGTCGACCTCGGTCAGGCGCGTGACCGGGTCGGGCGAGTACGCCTGCGAGCTCGCGGGCTCGATCCCGACCCCGCCGGCTCCGTGCTGCGACATGACGAGCAGGCGCTTGCCGTGCAGCAGCAGCTCGTGCGCATAGCCCTCGAGCGGAAGCGAGCCGAGCAGGCGGGGTCCGCCGGCGTCGATGGCGTGAAGCTGGCCGCCCGCGACCGCGAAGATGCGCCCGCCGGCGGCCTTCACCACGTCGGGCTCGTCGACCCCCTGCTCCTGGACGTTGGTGGGCGACTGGTCCGCCTCCGCGCCGGGGGCCGAGAGGGGCATCGGGCCCGGGCCGCTCGAGGGAGAGTCGATCCGCCGCGGGGGGAGCGGCGCGATCCCGCCGACCGGGGGCGGGAAGATCCCCGGCCCGCGGCGCACGTTCCGGCGCGCGTACCGGACCAGAGCAGTGCAGGAGCGAAACGGCTCGAGCTGGGCCTTCGCCGCCCGCGGGCGCTGCTTGCCGGCGGCGTCGGCCTCGACTGCCGGTGACCCGGCGGGAATCGACAGCGAGACCCCGAGCGCAAGGATGAGCGGCGCGCGCCTGAGCATGGACTGAGCCTACTTGGACCAGATCGCGAAGAACGCCCCTACGCGACCCCTCGACGAGGCCGGCGCGGCGAAGAAGCCGGTGGTCCGCTGGCGCCCGGACGCGGAGAACCCGGGCGACCCGGA
>DASQER010000327.1:0-4113 GCA_035633575.1 Thermoleophilaceae bacterium | reverse complement strand
GTGCTGCAGGCGTCCCAGCCCACGCGCCGGATCGAGCGCGCGAGGTCCGGCGGCGTGCGGAAGCTCGGGTAGCCCTGCACCGGCCCGGGCACGAGCGGGGTCTCCACGTGGCAGAGCGCGAGGTCGGCGCCCGCGATGCGGCGCCTGACTGGCCGGAAGAGCGGCGCGAAGTCGTAGACCCGCCCGCCGCCGAGCGCCAGCGCGCGCTGCGCGACGGGCGTGTGGATCAGCAGGTCACCGGAGGCGGCGACCGTGAGGCGCACCGGCTCGGCGGGCGCCGCAGCGGGCGCGCACGCCGGGACGGCCAGGCCGACGAGAGCGGCGATCCACGTGACGAGCTCCTTCACCACCACACATCATGGACCTCCATCACGCCGTACCCCTCAGCGAGGCGCAGGCCCCCGGGCAGCTCGCCGCTGAACTCGCCGAAGGGCTGGCGGTAGCGGTTCCGCATCAGGCCGAGGTTCATGTGGTGCTCGCGTGCCGACCACTCGCGGAAGCGCAGGCCGCCCACGCCGCCGAGGTCGGCGGCGAACTCCTGCGGCGGGACCTCGCGCGGGTCGCCATCCACCCAGACGGTGCGCTCGCTGGCGGAGGGGGCGTCGTGCACGCCGTCGACGAGGTTCCAGGCCACCCGGCGGCCGTCGTCGCTGCGCCCCACGCCCGCCGACCAGCGCCAGGCGGTGTGCCGGGCGTGGTAGCCGGCCGACTCGTCGACGAAGCCGTCGTCGCCGTCGAGCTCCCACGAGCGCTCGCCCACCCGGACGCTGCCGCGCACGTGCACCGGGGCGTGCTTGCGCGTCCAGATCCAGCTGCGGCCGTGCGGCGACACGGTCTCGACGCCGTTCGGAAGCTCCAGCTCGAGCGCAATCGAGACATCGCCGCTCTTAACCGCCACAGCACGCTCCGAGAGCCGGACACCGCCGCGAGCCAGCGTGGTGCGCTCGAGCAGCGTCCCGTCCGGGAGCGCCACGGCCCACCAGCGCTGCGGCACGCCCGCCACCCGCGCGTCGCCCACGCACAGCATCAGGTCCGGCCGGTACACGCCGAGATAGCGCCAGCGCTTCAGCGGACGCCCGGCGCGCAGCGGCGCCATCCGGCCCGGAGGCAGGCGCAGAGCGAGCTCGCGGACCCCCGGGCCGCGTACTGGAAGGTCGCGCATGCCTGCGCAGTACACTGCAGATTGACTGGTCAGTCAATCGCTGGGAGGAGCGATGAGGGCCGCTGCCGTCCAACTCCAATCGACGTCCGACATCGAGGGGAACCTCGAATCGGCCGAGCGCCTCGTCCGGGCCGCCGCCGCGGACGGCGCCGAGCTGGTGGTGCTCCCCGAGCGGCTCGACATCCGCGGCGCGGCCGCCGACTACGCAGCGGGCGCCGAGCCCCTCGACGGCCGCCCAGTGCGCTGGGCCCGCGAGCTCGCCGGCGAGCTCGGCATCGACCTCGTGGCCGGCTCGGTGGCCGAGCGCCGCGAGGGACACGAGCGCGTGGCCAACACGTCCGTGCACGCCGGGCCCGACGGCGAGATCCGCGCGCTCTACCGCAAGATCCACATGTTCGACGTGGAGGTCGGAGGCGTCGAGTACCGCGAGTCCGAGCACTCCGAGCCGGCCGACGAGATCGTCGTCTCCGAGACCGCGAGCGGCCTCGGCCTCGGCCTGACCATCTGCTACGACCTGCGCTTCCCGGAGCTGTACCGGATCCTCGCGCTGCGCGGCGCGCGCGTGATCACGGTGCCGGCCAACTTCACGCGCGTCACCGGCGAGGCGCACTGGGAGGTGCTCCTGCGGGCGCGCGCGATCGAGAACCAGGTCTTCGTGATCGCCCCCGGCCAGGGCAACCGCCCCGGGCCCGAGGGCGACAGCTACGGCAACTCGATGATCGTCGACCCCTGGGGCGAGGTGCTCGCGCGCGCGCCGATGGAGGGCGAGCACGTGATCGCCGCCGAGCTCGACCTCGCCCGCCAGGACGAGCTGCGCGAGAAGCTGCCGAGCCTCGCCAACCGCGTCGGCGCCGCCTACCGCTGGCCCGCGGAGGTCAGGGCCTAGGTAGTGTCCGCCGCCCCCAAGAAGGCGCCCGACAAGCGCCGCATGATCCTGGACGCCGCCGTGCGCGTGTTCGCGCGCCAGGGCTTCCACCACTGCCGCGTGTCGGACGTGGCGGACGAGGCGGGCGTGGCCTACGGCCTCGTCTACCACTACTTCGACTCGAAGGAGGAGATCCTCAACACGCTCTTCCTCGAGCGCTGGCAGATCATGCTCGACGCCATCGGCGAGATCGACGCGCGCGACCTGCCCTCCCGCGACAAGCTGCGCTCCGTGGCCGGCTTCATCATCGACTCCTACCGGCACGACCCCGACCTGATGAAGGTGATCATCGTCGAGGTCACGCGCGCGGCCAACTCGTTCGGGGCGCTGCACCTCGACGAGATCCGCAAGGCCTACGAGGGCATCGCCCGGATCGTCGAGTCGGCGCGCGAGGAGGGCTCCTTCAAGTCGGGCATCCCGTCGGAGTTCGCCGCCATGTGCTTCTACGGCGCCATCGAGCAGCTCCTCACCGGCTGGATCTTCGAGGTGCTGCCGCGGACCGACGAGGAGTTCGAGCGCTCCAAGGACCTCATCGTGGAGGCCATCTGCGGCGGGCTCGAGAACGGGGCGGCGGATCAGCTGGCCGCGTCTGGTTGAATCCGGCCCATATGGACAACGACCTCGTCAAGCGGCTCATGTGGGGCGGCCTCCTGGCCGGCGTGGGAGCGCTCACCGCCATCGTCGCGAACCGGATCGCCACCGAGATTTGGCTGCGGGTCTTCAAGGAGGACCCGCCGATCGACTGATGGCGGACGAACCCATCCAGGAGACGGCCGCCGCCGCGGACGACGACCCGACCAAGGTGAACCAGGGCGCCACCGGCAGCCGGCGGGACGGCGAGCACGCGGCGCGTGCGAGCGACCCTGGTCCCGGCGAGACGCCGCTTAGCGTCGAAACCGAGAGCGATCCCTTCGCGGAGCGCCCCGAGGCCTTCGTGGGAGCCGCGTTCGCCGGGGGGTTCGCGCTCGCGATGATCCTGAGACGATTCGCGCGATGACGGCCGACGGACTGCCCCCGCCGGACAACGCCGGCAAGTCGCTCGGCGAGATCGTCTCGGAGGTCTCGGAGCAGGCGTCGCAGCTCGTTCGCGAGGAGATCGAGCTCGCCAAGGCCGAGGTCAAGGACAAGCTCTCGAAGCTCACCAAGGGGGCCGTCGTGGCGTGCGCCGCCGGCGTGTTCCTCGTCTTCGGCGTGACCACCTTCTTCCACGGCCTCGCCTGGTTCCTGAACGACGTCTTCAACTGGGAGGACAACAACTGGGCCGGCTTCGCCGTCGTGACCGGGGCGCTGCTCCTGCTTGCGATCCTCGCGGCGCTGGTCGCCCTGCGCCTGTTCAAGAAGGGCTCGCCGCCAACACCGGAGATGGCGATCGAGGAGGCCAGGCGCACCCGCGCCGAGTTCGAGGCACAGAAGATCGAGCGCGACCAGGTCAAGCGGAGCCTCGAGCGAGGCGAGGAGGTGAAGGCGTAGTGCCAAGCGGAGCCCGCAGCCCCGAGATGATCCGGGCCTCGATAGAGGAGACGCGCCGCGAGCTGGCCTTCTCCGTGAACGACCTGCGCTCGAAGATGACCGAGATCACGAACTGGCGCTTGCAGCTCGTGCGCAACCGCAAGGCGGCGCTCGTGGGCGCCGCCGTGGCGGGCTTCGTGATCGGCGGCGGAGTGGCGGCAGGCGTCTCGCTGCTCAGCGGCCGTCGCCGCTAGTGTCCCGCCCGCCGTTTTGACCCAAAGTCGATGACAGAGGGAGAACGCAGGTGAAACTCGTTGGAGTCGGCCTCGGCCGCACCGGAACCATGTCGCTCAAGGGGGCGCTCGAGGAGCTCGGCCTGCCGACGTTCCACATGATCGACCTCATCACGGGCGAGAACCGCGACCGCGACCTGCCCTACTGGGTGAAGATCGCCAATAACGAGCCGGTTGACTGGGACGAGGTCTTCGAGCCGTGGGAAGCCACGGTCGACTGGCCCGCCGCCTCGCGCTGGGAGGAGCTGATCGAGGCCTTCCCGGACGCGCCGGTGCTGCTCAAC
>DASQER010000326.1:0-5259 GCA_035633575.1 Thermoleophilaceae bacterium | reverse complement strand
TCGCGCGCAGCCGCGCGGGGCGCAGGTCTCCGGCTCAGGGGGACGAAACGCCCAGCCGGCCACAGGACGAGCAGAACCCGGGCCCAGAAGCCCCGGCAGGAGGAGACGGCCACGCCGGACAGCGTGACCGCTCCCCCGGCGCAGCCGGGCGAGCCGACTCCCGAGGCGACGACCGCGCCGCCGGCGCGCGCAGGCGGCCCCGCCAGCCACGCCGACGCCAACTCCCACGCCCACGCCAACGCCCACCCCGAGCCCGGCGCCGACTCCGTAGCCGGCCGGCGGAGATCGAGCCCTTGTATCAGCTCGGCACGCCGAGCTCCGCCTTCTTGGCCTCGACGTCGATCCCGTGCAGGCGGGCGAGGTTCTCCCCCAGGATCTTGCGCTTGGCCTGCTCGGTGAGCTGCGGGTAGCCGCGCTCCTCCACGATGTCGCGCGGGAGCTCGAAGTTCCAGAACTCCTCGAGCGCCCATCGGGGGTGCCAGATGGGCGACTCGCCGCCGTAGATGATCTTGTCCTCCCCGCACCACCACATCATCTTCCCCAGCATCTCCGCAAAGACCCGCGGCTGGCGCGCGATGAAGTTCACCGTCGCGGCGATCGAGGCGTAGAGGTTCGGGTAGCGCACGATCTGCCACAGCACCTCGTCGAGCCACGGCAGGCCGACGTGGAAGATCACGAAGTTGATGTCCGGGAAGTTGGCCGCCGCGCCGTCCATATCGAACGTGCGCGTGTGCTCGATCGGCTGCGGCCCCAGCGGCACACCCTTGTGGACGCCGATCAGGTTGATCCCGAGCTCCTGCGCGCGCTCGAAGACCGGGTAGGCGATCCGCGGGTCGTCCATGCGCCACGGGAACGGCTGCCCGTAGTCGTAGCGCACGTTGTAGAACTTGAACGCGCGTGCTCCATGGTCCTCCACCTGGCGCGTCATCAGGTCAAGGGCCTTCTTGCCCTCGAGCGGGTTCACCGACCCCCAGAAGATCGCGCGGTCGGGATGCTTGGCCGCCATCTCCGCGCACTTCTCCCACGGCGAGAGGCCGTCGTGGAACAGGTCGGTCAGCGGCAGCGGCTGGGCCACGATCATGTCGGTGTCCGAGCCCTCGATGACCATCTCGTAGATCTCCTCCACGCTCCACTCGCGGAAGAACTGCTCGCGCGAGAGCACGGGCTCATCCTCGCGCGTGAGCAGCTGGTGGAAGGCGTAGAGGTGCTCGTCGAACATCTGCCCGGGCGTCCCGAGGGCGTTGGCCGGGTCGAAGTTGAAGACGTGGCAGACGCAGTCGAAGACGAACGCGTCGACCTTGCGCTCGCGGGCCGCCCCCTCGCCGGGCCGGGTCTCGATCGTGGCCATCTCAGGCTCCTCTCTGCTGGGCGAGCCGACGCTCGCGGTAGGGGATGAGCTCCTCGAGCGGGAGCGTGAGCTTCTCGCGGGCCGAGGGCGACAGGCGCTCCTCGGTCCAGACCGGATCCCAGACGACCTGGACGTGGACGTCCTGCACGCCGGCGACGGCGCGCAGTCGCTCGGGGATCGCGTCGGACATCGCCGTCACGAACGGGCACCAGCCCGTCGTGAGCACGAGGTCCACCTCGACGCGTCCGGCGTCGACGCGCACGTCCTCGACGACGCCCATGTCGACGATGCTGATGCCGCGGTCCGCGCAGCAGGGGTCATAGACCTCCCGCAGCGCGTCGATGAGCGCCGGGCGGTCGGGTGGCCGGGTGTCTGTCACGTCTCGCTCCCGGGGTCGTGGTTGACGTCGATGGCGATGCGAAAGCCGGTGGTCGGCGTGGCGCGCGCGGGATCGGCCGCCAGCGCGCGCGAGGCGCGCACCCCCCAGGCGTGGTCGAGGTAGCAGCCTCCCCGCACGACGGCCCAGCCGTCGGGCCCGCGGCCGGCGACCCACTCCCACACGTTGCCGGCGAGCTGCTCGGCCCCGGAAGGGCCGGCGCCGTGCGGGTGCGCGGTCACCGGCGCCGTCCAGCCCCAGCCGGCCTCCGCGCAGGCGCAGCGCTCGGCCTCGAAGACGTCGCCCCACGGCCACGGGCGCCCGTCGCCCCCGCGCGCGAGCGCCTCCCACTCGTCGCCGGTCGGCAGGCGGACGTCGCGGCCCAGCCGCTCGGTGGCCCAGGCACAGAACGCCAGCGCATCGGCGAGCGAGACGTCGGTGGCGGGATGGTCGGCCAGCTGCGAATCGGCGAGCTTGGCCGCGAGCACGGCCGGCACGCCGCGACGCGTCTCCTCGACGAACCGGCGCGCGTGAGCGTTGACCACGGGCCAGCGCCCGAGCAGCACGGAGTCCAGCTCCACGCAGCGCTCCTCGCCGGGCTCCCCCACCGCGTAGCTGCCGGCGGGCAGCTCGACGTGCGCGTCCAGCGGCGGCGGCTCCCGGGTGACGGGCTGTCGCACGATGGGCGCCGGCGAGCCGAGCGCGGGCCGGGCCCCGTGCGGGGCGAGCCCCAGCCAACCTGCTACTGCCTCACGCGTGGCGTCGCTCGTAGTGCACCTCGCTCGATCGCGGAGCAAGTCAGCCTATCTCGTCAGCGCTCGCCGTACTGCTCGACCGCGTAGCCCAGGAGGCCGCGCGCCTCCAGCCGCTCGGCAGGCGCGCGGAAGGTCACCTGGACCACGCCGGGGTGCCGGCCGATCTCGATCGCGCCGGCGATCGTCGCCCGGTTCTTGACCTCGGGGATCGACATGTCGAGCAGCTCCGCCGCCCGCGCCAGCCCGTTGTCGGTGGCCGAGTTGAGGTCGGGGCCCGTGCCGATCACCGAGATCGGCAGCGACTCCTCGAGCGCGTCCATGCCGTGCTGGCGCGCGAGCGCGAGGGCGCGCTCGCGCTCGGGGCGGCTGAGCGGCCGGGCTAGGAACGGCAGGTCCTCCTCGACCGGGAAGAGGATCGGGCCGTCGTTGCCCAGTGCTTTGAGGACCTCGACCTGCAGCGTCACGGCGCCGGACGCGTCGCAGGTGTGCCCGGCGATCTCCCCGTCGCCCTGGAGCGCGTGCATGTCGCCGAGGTAGATGCCGGCGCCGTCGAGCTTGACCGGGCAGACGAGGATGGCGCCCGCGCGCACGGCGTCGATGTCCATGTGCCCGTCGGTCTTGTGGCGCTGCAGCTCCTGCGCGTCGAGGGCGTAGCGGTGCGGCGCCCCGACCAGGAACGAGCCGAAGTCGCCCGCGTTGTGGGAGTCGGGGATCGTCGTCGAGGGCGACGTGCCGATCTGGCCCATGAACGGGCGCAGCCGCGTGGCCAGCGCGACGATGTCGTGCGGCGCGAAGCCGAGGATGGGGTTCTGCACCGAGTTGTCGGGCAGCGCCGCGAAGCGGGCCGCCTCGCGGGCGAAGCCCTCCGCCGCCTCGCGCGGCACGGTGACCCCGAGCGAGCGCAGCTCGTCGAACGCCATCGTGTAGCCGTTGGTGAACGTGAACGGCGTGCAGTCCGCGCCGCAGCCCGTGCAGCGCACCGACTCCTGCCCGATGCCCTCGACGCGGGTCTCCGGCCACTCCGTCCCGCAGCCCGGGCAGACCGGCGCGCAGTAGGGATCGCCGTTGAAGCGGCCCTCCATCGGCTGGTCGTTGCCCGACGAGGTGGCCAGGGAGGTCACCTCGATGTCCTTGATGCGGATCACCATGGCATCTCCCGCCTTCGCGCCGTCGACGGCGACGGGCTGGCAGACCTCGTGGCCGCCGCGGATCGACGGCGTGATCATCGGCCCCCAGCAGCCGGGGGTCGAGTTCCACACGACGTGCCCGCCGTCGGCGACCGGGCCCAGCATCGGGACCTCCGGTCCGAGCAGGCCGTCGGTGAAGGTGTCGACGAGGACGGTCTGGCGGGCCTCGGTGGTCCGTGCGGGGGATTCCTGGATGGCCATGAGCGGGCTCCTTTTCAGTCGTGGCGGTCGTGCGCCGGTCAGCCTCCGGAGACGGGGAGCAGCAGGGCGATCTCCTGGCGGTCCTCGAGGCGCTGACGACGCTCGGCGTGCTCGCCGCCGATCACGGGCAGCGCCGAGCGCAGCGCCGGCGCCAGATCCGGCTCGCTGTCTCGCAGGCGTGCGAGGAGATCGTCGACGGTCGCGCCGTCCTCGAGCTCGAGCGTGAGCGCCGGCGCCTTGGAGAGCCGGGACAGCCCGGCGCCGAGACGGACACGCACCTGCACTGCTCTCACGCTCTCCCTTCAGGCTGCTGGCTGCCGCTGGCGCGGCATCGACGGAGCGTATCGCGGACCGACCCGCGAGGGGGCGCGGTAGCCTGCCGGCGTGGACGCGCGTGCCGGCCTGCTCATCCGCTATGGAGGGGAGTTCGTCGACGGGGTCGTGGCCCGGGCGTCGGGGTCGTTCGTGGAGACGGTGGACGGGCAGCGCGTCCTGGACTTCACCGCGGGCCAGATCTGCGCCACCGTCGGCCACAACCATCTGCGGGTGGTCGCTGCGATCGAGGCCGCCTGCCGCGAGGTGCTGCACCTCAACTCGTGGATGCTGTCCGAGCCCGTGCTCGCCCTCGCCGACCACTTGGTCGGGACGCTGCCCGAGCCTCTGCGCCGGGTGATGCTGCTGTCGACGGGCGGCGAGGGGATCAAGGCCGCGCTGCGCATGGCCAAGCTCTCCAGCGGGCGCTTCGAGGTCGCCGCGCTCACGCGCAGCTGGCACGGGGTGACCGCCGGGGCCTCGGCGGTCACCTACGCCGCCGGGCGGCGCGGCTACGGGCCGGCCGCCCCGGGCGCGTTCGCCCTGCCCGCGCTCTACGCCTACCGCTGCCCGATCCGCCATTGCGACGGCGCCTGCGACTGCACCTGCCTGGAGGCGGGCTTCGACCTGTTCGACCAGGCCTCAGTCGGCTCGCTCGCCGCCGTGGTGGCCGAGCCGGTCCTGTCGGCCGGCGGGGTGATCGTCCCGCCGCCTGGCTACTTCCTGCGCCTGGCAAAGCTCGCGCGCGAGCGCGGGATGCTGCTCGTCCTCGACGAGTGCCAGACCGGACTCGGGCGGCTCGGGGCGATGTACGGCTTCGAGATCTACGGCGTGGTGCCCGACCTGCTCGTGCTGTCCAAGACGCTGGGCGGGGGCGTGCCGATCAGCGCGGTGGCGACCAGCGCCGCGATCGAGGAGGACTGCCACGCGCGCGGCTTCGTCCACGTGACCTCGCACGTCTCGGACCCCATGCCGGCCGCCGCGGCGCGGGCGGTGATCGACGTCGTCGAGGAGGAGGGGCTGGCCGAGCGGGCGCGCTCACGCGGCGAGTACCTGCTGGCCCGGCTGCGCGAGCTTCAG
>DASQER010000325.1:0-7271 GCA_035633575.1 Thermoleophilaceae bacterium | reverse complement strand
GTCCTGCGGCGCGGCGTGGCCATCACCCCGGCGTTGTTGATCAGCCAGTCGAGGCCGTCGTGAGCGGCCCTGAAGCGCTCGGCCAAGCCGCGCACCGAGTCCAGGCTCGCCAGGTCGAGCTCCTCGAGCTCGAGCTCGGCGCCGGGCACGGCGCTCCGGATCTCCTCAAGGGCCGCCCTGCCCTTCTCGAGGTTTCGGCAGGCGAGCACCACGCGCGCGCCAGCGTGGGCCAGCTCCCGCGCCGTGACCAGCCCGAGGCCGCTGTTCGCGCCGGTCACGACCGCCACCCGGCCGGACTGGTCGGGGATGCGCTCGGGGTCCCAGCTCACCGGAGGTCAGCTCGCAGCGCGACGGTGGCGCGATCCGGCCCGCGGTGAGACGTTGGTCTGGTGGCTCGCCCACTCGGCCGATCTGCAGCACTGGCCGCGGTCATCGTCGCGGCGCTCGCGCCGGGGCCGGCGCTTGGGGCCACGACGCCGCTGTCCGGTGACCCCCTGGCCGTCCACGTGGGCGACCGCGGACAGCTTCAGGCCTTCAAGAGCGGAGCCGCGACCGGCATCTTCTACCCGCCTGCCGACCAAACGGGCGACGCCGGACTCTTCCTCGCGTTCCCGGATCAGGCGACGGTCTTCGGCTTCCCAGTCACCGGAAGTCCTGCCGGGATCACCAGCTACACGCTGGGCACCCACGGACCGACGACGGGCACCGGGACAGCCGCGGATCCGCTGACGCAGGTGACCACCTACACCGCCGCCGCTCTCGCAAACGTCACACAGACCACCACCTACGTGAACGGCGAGCAGCGGTTCCTCGTGCGCTGGCAGGTCGAGAACACGTCGGGAGGCAACCTCAGTCTCAAGGCGATGGTCGCGGGGGACTTCTTCTTCGACGGCAGCGACCGCGGCACCGGCGTGTTCACCGAGGGCCCACCGCGCTTTATCGGCGGCACCAATGCCGACACGGGCAACTCGGGCGGCTTCGTGGAGGTCCTCACCGGGTCGCAGCCGTGGTCCACCTATCAGGCGCTCGAGTTCGGCACGGGGCCGAACCAGGTCTGGGGGAAGATCGCCGCGGCCGCCGGCTCCGCGAGCGCGACCTTCGATGGGACGGTCGTGGGCGAGCCTGTCGACAACGCGGGCGCGGTGGAGTGGGACAACCACGTCGCCGTGCCGTTGCCGAACACGCAGAGCGCAACCTTCGCCGTGTTCGTCCGCAGCGCCGTGCCCTCGGCTCTTCAGCTCTCGCCGCCCAACGCGGGCGCTCCGCAGGGTGTCCCCGTGAACATCACCGCGATCGCGAAGGACACCAGCGGGACGCCCTATGCGGGGAGGACGCTGCGGTACCAGATCACGGGCGCGAATCCGGGCTCAGGCGCGCTGGCGCTGAGCGCGGACGGCACGGGCACGATCACCGACCCGGGGACGAACGCCGGCGACGACACGATCGTCGCCTTCGTCGACTTCAACAACAACGGGAGCCGAGAGGTAGCCGAGCCCCAGGCCTCGGCGCTTGCGACGTTCGTGGACAACATCGCCCCCAGCTGCCGGGTCAAGGTGAGCGGCGACCGGCCGGGCGGCGGCGGCGCGGGCAAGCCGCTCGTGATCACGGTCAACTGCAACGAGCCGGCCAGGGTGACCGTTGCCACCACCCTCACCGTCGTCGGCGGCGTCCCGGCCGGGGCCGCGAAGCGCCGAGCGATCAAGCTCAGGAAGGTCACGCGCCGCGTGTCGCCCGGCAAGCGCTTCGCCTTCAGGCTGAAGGTTCCGCGGAAGATCGCGCGGAAGTACGCGGGCAAGAAGCTGAGGGCGAAGATCACGGTGACCGCCAAGGACTCGTCGGGCAACATCAAGCGCAAGAACACGCGGCGCACCATCAAGCTGCGCGCGCTGCCGCGGAGCCGCAAGAGCTTGCGCTAGCGGATCCGGATCGGCGTGCTTGCCCGCTCGAAGAAGGTCGAGCCGTCCTTGCCGCTCTCGCAGCGCATCCGCGCGACGAGCCGCCACCTGCCGGGGCCGATGTTCTTGTTGTCGGGGATCCAGCGGAAGCGGAAGCGGCCCTGGTCGCTCACGTGCCTCTGGGCGATCGGCGCGGCGTTCTGGGCGCTACGGACCGACACCCGCACCGTGCGCGAGCAGAACTCGATCACGGGCCAGCCACGCCCGCGCACGGTCTGCACCTGGTCGGAGTCCACCACCGCGGGGTCCGCGCTGATCCTCGGCCCTGAGGCCGCGGCGGCAACGGCTGAGAGAGAGGCGATCAGGGCGAGTGTGAGGGCTGCGAGGCGGCGCATGAGCCGATGGTGGCAGACCGTTTGGGGGTTGGGCGCCTTGTCTGGCCATATGGCCAGGAAAAGCGCCCAACCCTCCCGCGAGCCCGTGCAGCCAGAGGCCCTCGCCGAGCCTGCCCGCCGCCACATCCTCGACCTCCTGCGACATGACACGACCACCTCCCCGAGTGTGGGAGCGCGTCCGCGAGCGCCATGCGCACAGCAGCGGTTAGCCGGGGACCAGGCGGCTGTACGCGTCAGGGTCGGTGACGCCCTCGGTGAGCAGCACCAGCACGGAGCTGTCGGGACCGGCGCCGAGCGCCTCGCGCGCGCCCGGGTCGGCCAGCAGCCGTCCCGCCGCGCCCGCGGCGCCGCCCGAGCACTCTCCGGCGGCGAGGCCGAGCTCCGCCAGGCGGCGCATCCCCTCGACGGCGAGCGCGTCCTCGGCGGCGCAGAAGACGTCGAACCCGCCGCTCACGAGCGGCCAGGCGACCAGGGACGGCAGCCCCGCGTTCAGGCCAGCCATGATCGACCCGTGCGGGCCGGGCACCTCCGTGATCTCTCCCGCCCGCGCCGATTCGAGCACGCAGGCCGCGGCGACCGGCTCCACTCCGGCGAGCCGCGCGCGGCCGGTCAGGTGCCGGGCGGCCGCCGCCGCCAGCGCGCCGACGCCGATCGGCACGAAGGCGATCTCGATCGGCGCGTCCCGCGCCTGCTCGTCGACCTCGTGGAAGATCGTGGCGTAGCCCTCGATCACCCAGCGCGGCACCTCCTCGTAGCCCGGCCACGAGGTATCCGAGAGCACCAGCCGCCTCTCGCCGGCCATCTCGGCGCTGAGTCGCACGGCGTCGTCGTAGGAGCCGTCGACGACCTGCACGGTGGCGCCCTCGCCTGCGATCGCGTCGATGCGGGCCTGGGCCGTTCCGGCGGGCACCAGGATCGTCGAGCGAAGCCCGGACATCCGCGCCACCCGCGCCACCGCCCTCCCATGGTTGCCGTCCGTGGCGGCGACCAGCTCGAGCGCCGGGTCGTGCGGGGGGTCGCCCAGCAGGCGCTGGGCGGCCCACGACACGCCCAAGAACTTGAACGCGGGCAGCCCGAAGCGCTCCTGCTCGAACTTCAGCCACACGCGGCCGACCCCCCACTCCGCGGCGAGCGCCGGCGCATCCACGAGCGGCGTCGGGGCGTAGCCCGCGAGCGCGCGGTGGAAGCGCACCGGGGCGTCGCCGTCGGAGAGCTCCAGGGCGGGGTCGCGCAGCGGATTTGCCAGCCACTCGATCAAGCGCACAGCTCTCGCGCCGCGGCCACGAGGGCATCCGTGCACGCCTCGACGCTCGCGAGGTCGACCCACTCCTCGACCGCATGCGCGCCCTCGCCGCCCGGGCCGAACACGACCGTGGGGATGCCCGCCGCCTGCGTGAACGCCGCATCCATCCAGTAGGTCTCGCCGTACACCTCGGCCGGCCCCCCGGTCACCCTCTCAGCAGCCCGGCTCATTGCGTGCACCACCGCGGCGTCCGGATCGACGGCGAACGGATTGCGCGCCAGGCCCATGCGCACCTCGGCGCCCTCGATTCCCTCCACGAGAGCCTCGCACTCGCGCCGGAAGTCGTCTGCCGTCTCCCCCGGGGCGGTGCGGCGCTCGAGCGCCAGCCGGCAGCGCGCCGGGTAGCTCGAGAGCTCCTGGCCGCCCTCGATCAGCGCGGCGTGCACCGAGCCCGGCCCCACCAGCTCGTGGCCGGGCGCGGCGTCGAGCGCCGCCTGCAGGTCCGCCAGGCGCGCCAGCGCGGGCGCCATGCGCGTGATCGCGTCGATTCCCTCGGCGGGACGCGACCCGTGGGCCGCCCTGCCCTCGGTCTCGATCTCAGCCCACACGAACCCCTTGTGGGCCACGCACACCCGCAGTCCGGTCGGCTCGGTCACGATCGCGGCGTCCGCGCGCCGGCTGCGCAGCACCGACTGCACGCCGATGCTCGCGTACTCCTCGTCGGCCACCGCGGTCACGATCAGGTCTCCGGCGAGCCCCTCCGATGCCACTCGCTCCGCGGCAAGCATGCACGCCGCGAGGCTCCCCTTCATGTCGTAGGCGCCGCGCCCGTGCAGGCGGCCGTCGCGCACCACCGGATCGAAGGGCCGCGCCATCCCGTCCACGCCGACCGTGTCCATGTGCGCGTTCAGCATCAGCGAGGCGCCGCCGCCCGTCCCGCGCGCCACCGCCACGACACTCGGCCGCCCGGGCGCAGCCTCCTCCAGCTCCACCTCGAGGCCGGCGTCGCGCAGCCAATCCGCCACGAAGGACGCGATCTCCGCCTCGCCGGCCCCGCCGGGCACCAGGTCGGGGTTCACCGAGTCGATCGAGACAAGCGCCGAGACGAGCTGCTCTGCGGTCATGGGCGGGCATCGTAAGGCTCGTCGCGCGCCGCAACCGGGCTAGGCGACGACCCGCAGGTGCCGGAAGGGCCGGCCCCTCAGGTCGCGCACGATGGCGTCGACGAGGCGCTCCTCGTCGCGGACCTGGCCGTCGGTGACCGCGTCGATCAGGCTGCGCTTGCGCTGGAGCAGCTCCGCCATCGACTCGTCGATCGTGTCCGGCGCCAGCAGGTACCAGGCCGTCACGGCGCTGTCCTGGCCGATCCGGTGCAGCCGATCCTCCGCCTGGTCGTGGCGGGCCGGCGTCCAGTCGAGCTCCAGGAAGGCGACGTTCGAGGCGCGCGTGAGCGTGATCCCCTGCGAGGCCGCCTTCATGGAGCAGACGATCAGCTGCGGGCCGTCCTCGCTCTGGAAGGCGTCGACCGCGCGCTGGCGGCTCTGGGAGGAGTCCGCACCGAGGATGTGGACCGCCTTCGGGAAGCGCTCCAATACCGCCTTCTGCGTGGCCACGTGCTCGGCGAACACCACCAGCGGCTCGCCCGACTCCAGGAAGTCCCCGATCCAGGCGAGCGCCGTCGGCAGCTTGCCGCGGGCCGCGAGCTGGCGCAGGTGGTTCAGCCGCACCAGCTGCTCGGCACGGAGGGCGGCCGCGACCCTGGCGTCGATCGAGCGCAGGTCGAGCGGCAGGGTCTGCAACCACGCGATCACGTCGCGCTCGGCGAGCCGGTACTCCTGCTCGTTCGAGAGCAGCACCGGCACCGTGTCCTGGCGCTTCGCGGGCAGCTGGGGAAGCACCTGCTTCTTCGTGCGGCGCACGTAGCAGTGGGCGCGCAGGTTCCAGTGCAGGCGGTCGTCGCTGCCGGCTGCGCGGAAGCGGCGCGTCAGGCGCGCCCCGCTGCCGAAGTCGGGCAGCCGCCCTAGCACGCGCAGCTGCGAGACGAGCTCCTCGGCGCGGTTCAGGATCGGCGTGCCGGTCAGTCCGAGCCGCAGCGCCCCCTCGGGGAGCCGCTCGGCGAGCTCGAGCGCGGCCTTCGTGCGGGCGGCGCGGGCGTTCTTGATGTAATGCGACTCGTCGAGGATGAGAGCCCGCGGCTCGAGCTGGGCGAGCCTGTCGGAGTGCCAGTCGAGAATGTCGTAGTTGAGCACCACGATCTCCGCCGCCACGGCGTGCTCCGTCCAGGTCGAGTCGGTGCGCCCCTCCAGCACCGCGACGCTGCGGTGCGGGAGCCAGTGGCGGCTCTCGCGCTCCCAGGTGAGCTTCATGCTGGCCGGGCACACGACGACCGCCGGGAAGGCGTCGTCGGCCTCGATCGTCGCGAGCGCCTGGACCGTCTTGCCGAGGCCCTGCTCGTCCGCGATGAAGGTGCGGCGGCGTGCCAGGGCATAGCGCACGCCGGCGCGCTGGAAGGGATGCAGCTCGCCCCCGAGGGGAAGATCCCTCAGCTCGGCGTCGTCTGCGTACGAGAGCGCAACCGTCTCCGATGCCCGCTCGTACTCGGACACGAGCTCCTCGATCAGCTCGCTCGCGGTCTCATCCACGCGCACGGCGGGATGCGTCTCGACGAACTCGGCGAGCTGCGGGGCGAGCGCGGGATCGGCCGGCACGGCCACCCCCCAGGGGGCGTCGCGCAGGAAGAAGCGGCCCGGCCGGTGGACCGGGTGGGCCTCCGGCAGCTCCCTGAGGTCGGTCGCCGGGGTGCGATCCCAGATGTGGAAGAGGGCGAGGTGCGGCTCTCCGTCGTCGCCCATCTGGACCGTGAGCTCGGCCGGAGCCGGCGCCCTGCCGGCGCGCAGCGCCCGCGCGCAGGCCTTGGCGAGGTCGTCGAGGCGCAGGCCCTCGAGCTCCTGCACGAGCACGGCGCTGTCCTCGCCGAACGCCAGCAGCAGGCGCCCCTCGCCCACCTCGGTGCCCGTCTCGAGCTCGTCGGGGACGTCGCCCTGGAGCGTGCGCACCAGGAAGAACCCGCTGCCCTCGCGGGCGACCACGGTGCAGATCCCCCGCCAGCGGTCCGAGTCGGTCAGCCAGGCCAGCACCTCGGGGGTCGGCACCAGGTCGGGGAAGCGCGCCAGCAGCGCCTCGACGGGCTTGGCGGCCCGGGGATGGGCCGGCACGCGCCAAAGCCTGCGGCGCCAGTCGAACCAGCGCCTGGGCAGCTCCTTGACCGCCTCGTTCAGCTCCTCGTGGAAGGGGAACTGGAAGACGATCTCGGGCTCCCGCGCGTCGTCGTCGAGGAGCCACACCTGCCCCCCGGCCGGAGCACCCTCGTTCTGAATGGGGTCAGCGGTCAAACAGACAAGGTTAGCTCCGACCGAGGCGTCCGAACAGTCTGACCGCTTCAGGCGGCGGATGCAGGTGGGCCATCCTGGTTGCGAATAGCGCTACCTTGATAGCCCACCTGGTACGTCGACCGGTGCTCGGGGCGGGTCGACCCCAGACGCGTCGATGCTCACGGTCAGTCGATCAGCCGCCGCTCCATGCGCCGCACCGCCACGCGCCACAGCACCACCGCGAACGCGACCAGCGCGGCCACGCGCAGCAGGTCGGCTGCCTCGAAGCCGAAGGCGGCGTGGCGCACCAGCTCGACCAGGTGGTGGAGCGGGTTCAGCTGCGCCGCCACCCGCGCGCCCTTGGGCA
>DASQER010000324.1:0-2151 GCA_035633575.1 Thermoleophilaceae bacterium | reverse complement strand
AGTTCGGCGCCGAGGCCACGCGCTCCGGGCCCGTGGAGCAGAAGGGCACCTACGAGTTCCAGCGCAAGTGGGTGATGGACCACCTCGCCATTCACGCATCGAAGCCGTACGTGAACGGATCGATCCACTGGGCGCTGCGCGTCTTCCGGGTGCATCCGACCTGGCAGGGAGGGGCGCCGGACGGCTGGGCCCTGCCACCCTGGCACAACAAGAGCCTCATCGAGGAGAACAACCACCGCAAGCCCGTCTTCCTCGACGTCGCGCGGCTCTACCGGCGCACGAAGCCGCTGCGCTGAGCGCGCCGACGCCGTCCACTAGCCTGTCGCCGCCGTGAAGCGCCCGCTCCTGCTTCTCCCGCTCGTGCTGCTCGCCCTGGCCGGCTGCGGCTCGAGCGACGCCGCGCCGGAGGTGGACGAGTCCGACAAGCCCGGGACGGCGCTCGCCTGCCTGGACGAACAGGGCATCGCCGCGGGCCTCGAGGGCAAGGACCAGAACGAGGTCGCGCTCGACGCGGGGCCGCGCATCAAGTTCTACCTGACGCCCGCCGAGGCCGAGGCGGCGCAGTTCCAGGGCCACGGCGAGGGCGCCGAGCAGATCGGCAGCGCGCTCCTGTTCATCGATCCGGAGATCGACGACCGGACCGAGGAGCTCCTGAAGGACGTCGAGGGCTGCCTGCAGGACCTGTAGGCGTCGCTGCGCACTACGGCGTGGCGAAGACCTGCACGCGGTTGCGGCCCTTGCGGAACGCCGAATCGGGCACCATCACGGAGACCAGCTCGCCCTCGTCGCCGACCGCGAGCGTGAACGTGTTGCCGACCGCGCGGATCGTCCCGTTCACCGCCACGGCGATGTCGCGCGGGTGCCTGTCCGGGCCGTTCACGCGCCCGACCACGTGCACCGGCACGTACCCCGAGCGGGGATCCACGCGCTCGTACTCCCTCGCGTAGGAGAGGTTCACGTCGAGCTCCTCGCCGGCGGCCGAGGCCGGCTGGCCGATCAGCTCGGGGTTGGGGCCGATCTCGTAGATGCGGCCGGCCCCGTCGGCGCCCGAGCCGAACAGCCGCTGGTTGCGGTCGATGATCGCCCGGCGCTCGCGAGTGAAGTCGGCGGCCGGGATGCGCAGCACCTCGAAGGTGTCGCGGATCAGGATGCGCAGCTCGTCGCGGTTCTGCACCTCGTGGCTGAAGGCCGACCTGCCGTCCATCTTCACGCGCGGGTCGAGGTTCAGCAGGTCGAAGATCGTCGGCAGGATGTCGATCGTCTCGACCCAGGCGCCATCGACCTTCCCCTTGTTCTGGCCGGGCGCCTTGACGAACAGCGGCACCGGGGCGATCTCGGCCGCGTTCTCGCGGGTCAGGAGCCGGCGCTCGCGCTTGTGGGGGAACGCGACCCCGTGGTCGGCGGCGACGACGATCAGCGAGTCGTCCCACAGGCCCTCGCTCTTCAGCTGCTTCCACAGGTGCTGGAGCTGGAGGTCCGCGAACTCGGTCTGCAGGAAGTGGCGCTGGAGCAGCACGTCGAGCTGGCCCTGGTCCTGGAATGACTGGTTCGAGAGCCCCGGGATGACGTCGTTCGGAACGCGGCGGTAGCGCGTCCCGGACGGCAGGTACTGCCACGGCACGTGTGGCAGCAGCGTGTGCTTGAAGTTGAGCGCGGGCCGCCTCCCCGGCACGATCCGGTCGATCCACTCCTGGAAGCGCAGCGGGCGCCCGCCGTTCAGGTTGGCCCGCGTATCCAGCTGCTCGGTCTGCTGGCTGATCGGCTCGGCGTCGCCGCTGCCGCCGAAGTTGCCCCAGTTCTCGGACACGCTCGCGAGGTCGTTCTCGATGTGCGGCGGCGACACCACGTGCAGCCACACGAGCCCGAGGTCCTCCGCCATCGACGAGATGCGACTGCCGTACGACTCGTCGAGGCGGACGTCCTTGCAGAGGTCGCGCGAGCAGACCGTGGTCGCCTCCTCGCTCACGTTCAGCCGGTGGGTCTTCGCGAACAGCGAGAAGATGCTGTTCGGGTGGTCGGAGGAGATCGGCTGCCTGTCCTTCGAGGGCAGGTCGCCGTCCATGATCGCGGGCTGGGCGCGCTCGGTCGAGTCGTAGATGGTGTAGGCGTTCTTGAACCAGGTGGCGTTCGCGGCCAGCTCGGCGAAGCCGG
>DASQER010000323.1:0-1905 GCA_035633575.1 Thermoleophilaceae bacterium | reverse complement strand
AGCTTGTCGAAGGTCGTGGTGGAGCCGGCCAGTCGGATCGTGTTGCGGGTCTGGGTGGCGAGCTCGTCGACCAGGCTCTTGTAGCTGTGGCAGGGGTCGCCGGTGGTGGTGCGTTTGGTCTGGGCCTTGCGCTCGGCGGCGGGCGAGCGGGTCGCCTTGGTGACCGGGTCGGCGGGAATCGGTGGCTGCTCGTCCTTGAACAACAGCGGCGCCCACGCCTGGCGGAGGTGCCAGGTCAGGTAGTAGGCGAGCGTGCAGAGCAGGACGTGCGCGCGGACGCGGTGCTCGAGGTGGTGGTGGATCGGGCGGATCTGCAGCTCCGGGCCCTTGAGGGTGCCGAAGGCGCGCTCGACCTGCTCGAGGCCCTTGTAGGAGCGTACGACCTCGGCGCTCGGCAGCTCCTCGGTGGCGACGCTGGTGCGCAGGACGTAGATGCCGTCGAGCGCGGCCTCGGCAGCGATCTGTGCCTGCTTGCGTTCGAAGCTGAAGTCGGTGTCGGCGATCTCGAGCTCGAAGTGCTTCTTCATCCGGTAGCGCTTGACGGCCGGGCCGACTGCGAGGCCGATCTGGTCGGCGCCCGCGAGCGTGCCGCGTGCGACGCGGTCGGCGATCGCTTGCAGGTCGCGTTCGGTGGCCTGCATCAGATCGTCGCGTTTGCGGGTGCGCTCGGCGGCGACGAGCGGGTTGCGGCAGACCACCAGCCGCTCGCCCGGGTAGTCCTCGGGGGCGGCGATCTCGGCGAGGTTGCGCTCGTCGAAGAGCGATAGCTGCAGCGCGCCCGAGGCGGCGAGCTGCTTGATCTGCGGCGCCTTGAGCGCGGTGATCCAGCCGACTCCGTCGGTGTCGCGCAGCAGCTCGAGGTTGGCCTTGGTGACCATCCCGCGGTCGGAGACGACGATCACCGTCGCGAGGCCGAAGCGCGCCTTGAGCTTCTGGATCTGGGTGGGCAGCGTCTTGTCGTCGTGCAGCTCGCCCGAGAAGACCTCGACCGCGATCGGGCGGCCCGGCTTGTCGCACAGCAGGCCGTAGATGATCTGCGGCGTGCCGCGCCGCCCGTCACGCGAGTAGCCGCGCCGCGCCAGCGGACACGAGCGGCCCTCGAAGTAGCTCGAGGAGACGTCGTAGAGGACGAGCTCGCCGTCGCTCAGATGGCGGCGCGCGAGACGGTCCTCGATCCGGCCCTGGCGCGCGAGCAGCCAGTCCATCGCCGCGTAGAGGTCGTCCTCGTCGATCCCCTCGACCCCGAGCTCGTCCGCGAGCGTTGACTGCTCGAGCACGCGCACGGTCTGAAGCTTCGAGGCGGGTGCGATCGCGCGCTGGCAGATCATCGCCAGGCACAGATCGCGCTGCTTGGAGGGCTGGCGGTCGAGCAGCCGCGAAAGCTCGAGCCGGCGCGCCATCGCAAGCGCCGCCTGCACGTGCCCGGCGGGCAGCGAGCGCTCGATCGCGAACGCCCGGTCGGCCGGCACGTAGTGCTCGCCGCGCAGCGCGCCGCGGATCAGCTCGATCGCCTCGTCGGGCAGATGCGAGAGGTTGGCGAGCGTCTCCTTCTTGACCTTGCCGCCCTCCCGGAATGACCGGCGCAGCAGCTGCGAGCGGTACTCGCGATCTCCCCGGCGGATAGTGTTTGTGACCACGTGCATCGCGCCGGAATGCCGAGTCTTTCGCGCCACACTGACAACCTACCGCATGGTTCGGACAAGACGTTGTGACTACATCAGACGGTCCGAAGTCAGCCGCAACCCACACCACAAGCGGATAACGGCCGATCTCAGCACTGACTACGAGGGGGAACTTCGGACTAGCTCGTCGCGGGCGCCCGTGAACTCGGCGAGCGGCAGCGCGTAGAGGCGGCCGATCGCTGTCTCGCGTTCCTCGTTCTCGTCAGCCATGACTCTCCGCGAG
>DASQER010000322.1:0-3933 GCA_035633575.1 Thermoleophilaceae bacterium | reverse complement strand
CCGGTCGTGTTGAGTCTCTACCTCAACCTCGATCCCTCCGAGTTCGCCACGCCGCCCGCCCGCAAGACGGCGGTGCGCTCCCTGGTCGACGAGGCGGAGCGCAGGCTGCGCGAGCGCAACGGCCTCTCCCACGAGGACCGCATGGCGCTGCAGGCCTCGCTCGAGCGGGCCAGCTCCTTTCTGGAGAACGAGCTTCCCACCGACGGCGCCCACAGCGTTGCTGTCTTCGCGAGCGAGCACGCCGACCTGTTCGAGGCGCTGAGGCTCCCGCGCAGCGTGCCCAACCAGGTCGGGATCGGCCACTCGCCGCTCGTCGGCCCGCTGGCGCGGCTCGAGCAGCGAGAGCGCTGGTGCGTGGCCCTCGTGAACCGCCGCGACGCGCGCATCTTCCGCGGCTCGCCCGACGGGCTGCGCGAGATCGAGCAGATCCACGACGAGGTCTTCGGCCAGCACGACCAGGGCGGCTGGTCCCAGGCCCGCTACCAGCGCGGGATCGAGAAGGAGAAGGACGACCACCTCAGGCACACCGGCGACGCGCTGATGCGCCACTTCAAGCAGCAGCCGTTCCAGCGCCTGATCGTGGGCGGGCCGCGCGAGGTGGTCGTCGACTTCGAGTCGAAGCTCCACCAGTACCTCCAGGAGCGGCTCGCCGGGCGTATCGAGGTGGACGTGGAGCACTCGAACGCGGACCACGTGCTCGAGGCGGCCCGCCCGCTGATCGAGGAGCTGGAGCGCAAGCGCGAGCTCGAGGCGCTCGAGCGGCTGGGCGAGCGGGGCGTGACGGGCGTCGAGGACGTGCTGCCGCCGCTCAACGAGCGCCGCGTGGAGACGCTGATCCTGGACGAGCAGCTCTCGGGCGTGCACGGGGTGCAGTGCCTCGAGTGCGGGTGGGTCGGCCTGGAGGCCGAGCGCTGCCCGGCGGACGGCTCCGAGGTGGTGCAGCTGGAGGACCTGACCGAGGCGATGATCGAGCTCTCGATGCAGCAGTCCGCCGAGCTCCTCGCGGTGCGCCACGAGCGTGGGGCGATCGAGGACCACGGCGGCGCCGCGGCCCTGCTCAGGTTCTAGGCGCGCGGTGGCTGCTCGTTGGGGAGCCCCACTAGTGTGGACGGAATGTCTGATGCCGCCATCGAGACCATGGGGCTCGTTCGCGAGTTCAAGAAGGGCCCGCGCGCGGTCGACGGGATCGACCTGCGCGTGGAGCCCGGCGAGGTGTACGGCTTCCTCGGGCCGAACGGGGCCGGGAAGTCGACCACCGTCCACATGCTGACCACCCTGCTCCCGCCGACTGCGGGCAGCGCCCGGGTGGCGGGCTACGACGTGGTCGAGCACGGCCCGCAGGTGCGCGCCACCATCGGGGCGGCTCTGCAGGAGGCCGCCCTGGACCCGTTCCTGACCGGGCGCGAGCACATGAAGCTCCAGACTGCGCTGCACGGCATGCGCGGCGCCGAGGCGCGCGAGCGCGGCGAGTCGCTGCTTGAGCGCGTCGGGCTCACGCAGGCGGCGGACCGGCGCGTGGGCGGCTACTCGGGCGGCATGAAGAGGCGACTCGACCTCGCGCTCGCGCTCGTGCACCGTCCGCGGATCCTGTTCCTGGACGAGCCGACCACCGGGCTCGACCCGCAGAGCCGCAGCGCGCTCTGGGAGGAGGTCCAACGCCTGGCCGCCGACCGCGGCGTGACCGTCTTCCTCACGACGCAGTACCTCGAGGAGGCCGACGTGCTCGCGGACCGCGTGGGCATCATCGACCGCGGGCGGATCGTCGCGGAGGGCACGCCGGAGTCGCTGAAGGCCGAGATCGGCAGGCCGAGCGTGGAGGTGATGCCCCAGGACCCCGGCGAGCTCGAGCGCATGAAGCAGGTCCTGGCGCGCTTCGGCGAGTCGGTGCCCGGCTCGGCCAAGGGCGCCGCCGTGCGGCTCTCCGGAGGCGACGCCCAGCTCGCCGACGTGGTGCGTGCCCTCGACTCCGAGCAGATCGTGATCCAGGAGCTCCAGCTGCACGCGCCCACGCTCAACGACGTGTTCCTCGCCAAGACCGGGCGCTCGCTCGAGGGCAGCGCCGGTGCCTCCAAGGCGGCCGAGGCGGAGCACGAGGTGGCCGTGGCGTGAGCCGCAGCTCCCTGCTCGTCCAGGTCGGCATGCTCGCGCGCCGCTCGGTCGTGCGCACGCTGCGCCAGCCGGCCATGGTGGTCCCCTCGCTCGTGTTCCCCCTGCTGCTGCTCGCGATCAACAGCAGCGGACTCGAGTCGGTAACGCGCCTTCCGGGCTTCCCGACCGACTCGTACTTCCAGTTCGCGCTCGCGATCCCGTTCGTCCAGGGCGCGCTCTTCTCCGCCAACAGCGCCGGGACGAACGTGGCCAACGACATCGAGAGCGGTTTCCTGAACCGGCTCTCGCTCACGCCGCTGCGGCGTGTCGCCCTCCTGATGGGCCAGCTGGCGGGCATCCTGGCGCTCGGCCTCATCCAGGCGCTCACGTTCGTCGCCGTCGGCATCGCGTTCGGCGAGGGGATCCAGGCCGGTGTGCCCGGTGCGCTCGTGATCGTGGCGCTGTCGCTCGTGATCTCGCTGGCGTTCGGCTGCATCGGCGCATTCGTGGCGCTGCGCTCCGGGAGCGGGGAGGCCGTCCAGGGAGTGTTCCCGCTCTTCTTCGCCGCGCTCTTCCTGTCCTCGATGGCCATACCGCGCGACCTGATCGAGGTCCACTGGTTCCAGACCGTCGCGGACTGGAACCCCGTTTCGTACATGCTCGAGGGAATCCGCTCGCTCGTCATCGAGGGCTGGAACGGCGAGGCGCTGGCGCTCGGATTCGCCTGCGCGGGCGGCCTGGCGCTGATCGCGCTTGCGGGCGCCTCCTCGGCCCTGCGCACCCGGATGGTGAGGGCGTGAGTCGCGGAGGGTTCCTGTCGGCCGCCCGCGCAGTGGCGTGGCGGAACATCCACAAGTGGCTCACCAACCCGGCGATGCTCCTACCGAGCCTGCTGTTCCCGCTCTTCTTCTTCACGGCCTTCGCGGGCGGGCTCTCGCGCGTGGACTCGGTGCCCGGTTTCGACTTCGACCCCGGCTACACCACCTTCATCTACGCCTTCGTGCTGCTGCAGGCGTCCACGTTCGGGGGGATCTTCACCGGCTTCTCGATAGCGCTCGACTTCGAGTCGGGCTTCGCCCGCCGCCTGATGCTGGGCGCCACGCGGCGGGGCGGGATCGTGGCCGGCTACTGGCTCGCGGCGCTCATGCGGGCGGCCGCCACGATTGCGGTGATCACCGCGGTGGCGGTCGTCGCGGGCCTGAACGTGAACGGCAACGGCATCGACCTCGTCGGGCTGTACACGCTGGCCGTCCTGATGAACGCCTTCGCCGTGCTGTTCGCGACCGGTGTGGCGATGCGCCTGCGCACCATGCAGGCGGGCCCCGCGATGCAGACGCCCGCGTTCCTGCTGCTCTTCCTCGCGCCGGTCTGGGTGCCGTACGACCTGCTCACCGGCTGGGTGCGGGCCGCGGCCTCCGTGAACCCCGCCACGCTCGTGCTCGAGGCGGGCCGCGGGTTCCTCGCCGGCGACCCCACGAAGGTGCTGCCCGCCTTCGTGGTGGCTGCGGCGCTCGCCGGCCTGACCGTGCTGTGGGCCCGTGGGGGGCTGCGCAGCGCCGAGCGCGTGGCGTAGGCTGCTGCGTCTAGGCTTTCCGCATGGCTGACGAGGTTCACGAGGTTCACGAGGTTCACGAGGTTGTCGAGGGCGAGGGCTACGCCGTCGCGAACGTCGACGGGCTTGGAGACGGGCCCGGCTTCCGCAAGGTCCGGCGCGAGCTCGGGGTCACGGCGTTCGGCGTGAACGCCATCGAGATCCCGCCGGGATACGAGACCGGACGGCACTACCACGAGGAGCAGGAGGAGCTGTACTTCGTCCACCGCGGGCGCGTGCGGATCACCCTGAAC
>DASQER010000321.1:0-4341 GCA_035633575.1 Thermoleophilaceae bacterium | reverse complement strand
GGCCTCCACGATCGACACCGAGTCGGGCGATGCAGAGCGCAGCGCGATCCGGGCGGCCGGGTAGCCCGGACCGCGCGGCAGATAGCGCCCGCCGCGCTCGCGCAGCGTGCCCTGCTGAACGAGCCGCCGCGCGTGCTCCTCCCAGCGCGGCCCGAACACCTCACGGTCCTCCGGCGTGAGCGGCAGCTCGTACGCGGCCGCGGCCAGGTGCGCGTGGTGGATCTGCTCGGACTCGTGGTCGAGGATCGCTCGCTCCACGGGCCGCTCGAGGAACTCCGTCGGGTGACGGCAGAAGAACTGGTCGAGCGCGTCCTCTCCGGCCACGTACATGGCGAGCCCCGTGTTGCGGCGGCCGGCCCTGCCCCACATCTGGCGCAGGCTCGCGACCGTCCCGGGGAAGGTCACGCAGAGCGCGGCGTCGAGGTCGCCGATGTCGATGCCCAGCTCGAGCGCATTGGTGGCGACCACGGCGAGCAGGTCGCCCTCCGAGAGGCGCTGCTCGATCTCGCGCCGCTGTGACGGCGTGTAGCCCGCCCGGTAGGGCGCGATCCGCTCGGCAAGGTCCGGGCGCCCGGCATCCTCGAGGCGCTGGCGCGCGAAGCGCTGGATCAGCTCGACGCCGCGGCGGGACTTGAGGAAGCAGATCGTCCGCACCTCCCGCTCGACGAGCTCGGCGAGCAGCTTCGCCGCCTCGGACAGCGCCGACGCCCGCCGGCCGAGGCGCTCGTCCACGAGCGGCGGGTTCCACATGGCGATCTGGCGCTCGGCGCGCGGCGCGCCGTCGCGGTCCACGAGCTGGACGTCCACGCCGGTCAGCCGCTCCGCCAGCTCGCTCGGGTTCGCGATCGTGGCGCTCGTGAGCAGGAAGCGCGGCTCGCTGCCGTAGGCGCGGGCGAGCCGGCGCAGCCGGCGCAGCACGTTCGCCACGTGCGAGCCGAACACTCCGCGATAGACGTGCGCCTCGTCCACCACCACCCAGGCGAGGTTGGCGAGGACGTCGCCCCACGAGCGGTGGTTCGGGAGCACCCCCACGTGCAGCATGTCCGGGTTCGTGAGGATCAGGTTCGAGCGCTGGCGGATCGCCCGGCGCTCCTCGCGCGGCGTGTCGCCGTCGTAGATCGCGTGGCGCAGGTAGCGGCCGCCGATGCGGGCGAGCCCGCGCGCCTGATCCTGGGCGAGCGCCTTCGTGGGGTAGAGGTAGAAGGCGCGCGCCGCGACGTCGCTCGCAAGCGTGTCCAGCACCGGCAGGTTGAAGGCGAGCGACTTGCCGCTCGCGGTGCCGGTGGTGACGATCGCGTGTCCCCGCCGAGCCGCCTCCAGCGTGTCGGCCTGGTGGGCCCAGAGCGACTCGATCCCGGCCGCCGCCAGACCCTCCTTGAGCGCAGGGTGGAGGTCCTCCGGCACGGGCTCCGGGAGCCCCGCCTGCTCGCGCTCACGTGAGGTGGCCACGAGCTCCTCGCCGCGCCCGGGCTCGAGCACCGCTTCCCAGGGATAGGTGGTCGGAGCACGGCTCACGGACTGCGATAGTACGCAGGAGTTGATCCGGTCCTTCCACCACTCGCAGTAGTGGGCCTCAGGTGCGTTTACACGGATCTCGACGGCACGCTCCTCGGCAGGGGGGCGTCGCTCTTCCGCACCGCGGAGGGTGACTTCACGCTGCTCGCGGCGCGTGCGCTCGAGGCCTGCCACCGCGCCGGAGCGGAGGTGGTGATCAAATCGGGCCGGCGGCGCGCGCAGGTGATGGAGGCCGCGCGTCTGCTCGGGCAGGGCTCCTACATCTTCGAGGTCGGCTCCGGCATGGTCATCGACGGCGAGACCACCTTCCTCACCGGGGACCTCCAGCCGCACGAGGACGCGACGGTCCACGCCCAGATCGCGGCCACTGGCGCGCCGGACCTGCTGCTGCGCCACTACGACGGCCGCCTGGAGCCCCACGCCCCCTTCCACCTCGACCGTGAGGTCTCGCACCTGTTCCGGGGCTCGGTGGACGCGGGCGAGGCCAACGAGCTGCTCGCCGCCAAGGGGCACTCCGCCCTGCGGCTCGTGGACAACGGCGAGATCGGGCGTGAGACGCACACGTACCACCTCATCCCCGCGGTCACCTCGAAGGCCCGGGCGGTGGAGGCGCACATGCGGGCGCGCGGGTACGCCCGCGAGGAGTGCGTCGCCGTGGGCGACTCGCGAGAGGACCTCGAGGTGGCCGGCGTCGTCGGCCGCTTCTTCCTGGTGGCGAACGCGGTGGCCGGCGACACCGCGGCCTTCGGCAACGTCGAGCGCACGGAGGCGGCGATGAGCGAGGGCTTCTACGAGGCCGTCGTCCGCGCGCTGGCCGAGGCCCCCTGAATGCGGCACAGCGGCGGCCGGAAGGCCCGCCGTCGCTTCGGCGGTTGGTTAGTGTTTTCACATGGATCCTCTGGCTGAGCAGGTCGTCGACGCGATGAACGACATCTCCGGACGGCATCCGGGCCACCGGGCCGCACACGCGAAGGGCACGCTGCTCACCGGCACGTTCACGCCGTCGGGCTCTGGGCTCACGACCGCGGCCCATATGCAGGACGAGCCGGTGCGAGTGACCGCGCGCTTCTCGAACGGCGGCGGTGACCCGGGCATTCCCGACTACGCCAAGGAGGGCCGCGGCCTCGCGGTCAAGTTCTACCTCCCGGACGGCTCGCGCACGGACGTCGTGGGCCTCAGCGTGCCGTGCTTCTTCGCGCGCACGCCGGAGGACTTCCTCGAGTTCACGCGCGCCCGCAAGCCGGATCCCGAGAGCGGCCGTCCGGACTTCGGGAAGATCGGCGCCTGGCTCGAGGCCCACCCGGAGGCCGGCCCCGCCATCCAGGCGGCGGTCTCCACCGATCCGCCCGAGAGCTACGCGACCGTGGCCTACAACTCGATCCACTCCTTCCGCTGGATCGCGCCGGACGGGACGGCGCGCCACGTGCGCTATCGCTTCGAGCCGGAGGCGGGCGAGAGCACCCTGTCCAAGGAGGAGGCGAGGGAGCGCGGTCGGGACTATCTCCAGCAGGAGATCGTTGCCCGCGACTCGGCGGCGTTCCGCATGCTGGCCGTGGTCGCCGGGGACGGCGACCCCGTGGACGACCCCACCGTGGCCTGGCCGGAGGAGCGCGAGCGGATCGAGGTCGGCCGGCTCGAGCTCGCGGGCGTCGACACCGAGCGCGAGCGCGACGGCGACATCCTCGTGTTCGATCCCACGCGGGTGACGGACGGGATCGAGCTGAGCGACGACGAGATCCTGCGCTTCCGCCCCCGCGCGTACTCCGCCTCTGTCACGCGCCGCAGCGGCGCGCCCGCGCCGGCCTAGACGAGCGCGCGTCCGGCGGCCTCGAGCTCCGCGAGCGTGGTCGCCTCGGTAACCGAGGCGAGGTCGATCACGCGCTCCCCGAACGGGTCGAGCCGGTTGCGGCCGACGATGGCGTGGCAGGTCACGCCGCCCTGGCGGCAGCGCGTGGCCACCTCGCCGACGATCTTGCCCTGGAGCGTCTGCTCGTCGAGGCTGCCCTCGCCGGTCACGACGAAGGCCGAGCCCCGCATCAGCGCGTCGAACCCGATCGCGTCGAGCACGTAAGGGGCGCCCGCCACCAGCCTGGCGTTGTGGCCCGCCCAGAGCCCGCCCGAGAGCCCGCCGGCGGCGCCCGTCATCGGCTCGCGCCGCGGGTCGCGCGGGAGCTTTGAGGCAAGCTCGTCGAGACGGCGCTCGAGGCGCTTCACGAGCGCGGGGTCGGCGCCCTTCTGGGGAGCGAAGATGCGGGGCGCATCCTCGAACGGCACGCGCACGTCGCAGAGCACGTCCATCGGAACGCTCACGCCGGCCTCGTCGAGCGCCGCGAGCGCGCCGGCGCCGCCGTCGGTGGTGGCGGAGCCGCCGACCGTCACGATCACCCGCTCGGCTCCCGCCTCGACCGCCGCGACGATCAGCTCGCCGGTGCCGCGGGTGGAAGCGGCCCAGGCGTCCCGCTCGTCCTCGGCCACCAGGCCGAGGCCGCTCGCCTGGGCCGCCTCGACGACCGCGGAGCCGTCGGGCAGGAGCGCGAAGCCGGCCTCGAGCGGGCGGCCGAGCGGGTCCGAGGCCGTGACGGTGCGCACCTCGCCGCCGAGGGCGGTGGCCAGCACCTCCATCGTGCCCTCGCCGCCGTCGGCCACGGGCAGCTCATGCGCCTCGCGGCCGGCGCCGCGCAGCCCGGCGGCGACAGCCGCGGCGACCTCGCGGGCGGAGAAGGTGCCCTTGAACGAGTCGGGCGCGACGAGGGCCGGCAGGCTCAAAGCGCCTCCCGGAAGGCGCGCTCCGCCGCATCGCCGTGGACCGCGAAGACGATCCGTTCG
>DASQER010000320.1:0-2500 GCA_035633575.1 Thermoleophilaceae bacterium | reverse complement strand
GCTCCTTGCCCGGGTGGTAGAGCGGCACCCGCACCAGCGCCGAGCGGTTGCGGCGCGACCACGCGCAGTAGACCGGCGCCTCGTAGCCCGGCACGAGCCGCTTGTACGAGTTCACCCACTGCGCGAACACCGAGCAGATCTCGCGCGCGTGCTTGAGCTGGCCGGCGATGTAGGACTTGCCGACGTCGGAGAGGTAGTACTGGTCGTTCGCGTCGTAGAACGCGTTGCGCTCCTCCTTGAAGAGCGACTGGTGCGTGTGCATGCCCGAGCCGTTCTCGCCGAAGAGCGGCTTCGGCATGAAGGTCGCGTGCCAGCCGTACTTCATGGCGTACTCCTTGACCGTGATGCGGTAGGTCATGCAGTCGTCCGCCATCTTCAGCGCGTCGGCGTAGCGCATGTCGATCTCGTGCTGCGAGGGCCCCACCTCATGGTGGGTGTACTCCACGTGGATGCCGAGCTGCTCGAGCGCGAGCACCGTCTCGCGGCGCACGTCGGAGCCGGCGTCGAGCGTGGTGAGGTCGAAGTAGCCGCCCTCGTCGAGCACCTCGGGCACGCCGCTCTCCGGCTTGGCGCTCCTGAAGTAGAAGAACTCGAGCTCGGGGCCGACGTTGAAGTTCGTGAAGCCCATCGACTCCGCTCGCTCGAGGGTGCGCCGCAGGACGTGCCGCGGATCGCCCTCGTACGGCTCGCGGCTCGGAGTGACCACGTCGCAGAACATGCGCGCCACGCCCTTGTCCGCCGGCCGCCAGGGCAGGATCGCGAAGGTCGACGGGTCGGGCATGGCGATCATGTCCGACTCCTCGATCGCGTTGAACCCGGTGATCGACGAGCCGTCGAAGCCCATGCCGCCCTCGAAGGCGTCCTCGAGCTCCTGCGCGTTGATGGAGAAGCTCTTGAGCTGGCCGAGGATGTCCGTGAACCAGAGGCGCACGAAGCGGATGTCGCGATCCTCGACGAAGGCCCTGACGTCGTCGGCGGTCTGAGGCTGGTCGGCCATGGGGCGGCTCCTTCGGCCTTCGGGGGCGGGGGCGCGGAGGGCGCCTAGGCTACAGCCAAGAGCGTGCCCAGAGCTTGAGCGCGCCGACGGCGGGCTCGAGCGCCTCGCCCTTCGCGGTCAGGGCGTACTCCACCTTGACCGGCGTGTCGTCGATTACTCGCCGCTCGACGATCCCCTCAGCCTCGAGCTCCTTCATGCGCTCGGACAGCAGCCGGTCGGAGAGGTCGGGCACGAGCTGCTTGAACTCGGAGAAGCGCATCGGGCCGTCCATCAGGACGAACAGGATCGCGCCGGTCCAGCGCTTCCCCACCAGCTCGACCGCCTGGTGGTAGGCCGAGCAGCAGATCTCCCGGCGCACGACCACGACAGCCCTCTCGGACGCCATGCCGGACATCGTAGACCCAGGCGCGGCGCGCCGGGGCGCTACGCCGCCGTCGCCAGCCGGGAGTCCTCGCTCGAGCCGTCGAGCGGGACGTCGGCGGCGCGGGTCACGAGGTTGCCGAAGGTGGCCAGCGCCACGTGGGCGATCGCCTCCAGGATCTGCTCGTCCTCCCAGCCGGCCTCGCGCGCCTCCTCGTGCAGGTGGCGCTTCGGTGCGCCGTCCGACTCGAGGACCGCCTTCACGAAGCGCAGCAGCACGGCCTCGCGCTCGTCGCGCGAGTCGAACTCGCGCGCCAGCGCGATCTCGTCCATGCCGAGCCCGGCGTCGCGAGCGGTGCGCTGGAGCGTCGAGAGGGCGTACTCGCTCCCCTGGTGCTCGGCCACCCCCAGCGCGATCCGCTGCTGGGTCGGGTAGGCCAGCGAGCCGTTGCGCAGCTCGGAGCGGAAGCGCGCGTAGGAGCGCAGCACCGCGGCCGAGCCGGCGAGCACGCCGATGAAGTTCGGGAGCTGGCCTCCGCCCGCGAGAGCGCCCTTGAGAATCGGGACGCTGCCCTCGGGGGCTGTCAGCTCGTCATGGACCTGGAACCTGCTCTCCTTCGTCTTCACGGCGCTTCACTTTCCGCTGGCGACTTACCTACGGTAAGTGTACGACACAAAGGACTGGTTGACACTCCAATGAGTGCCGAGCGGCGGCCCGCCCCCTCGACTGCTTGGCCAGCGTGGAACTCCATCGCCACGCCGGGCCCGGCGTGGTTTAGCGGTGAAGAACGGATACACAAAGCGCCTTTCGACAGCTCGCCGCACCGCGTGTGGCTCGGCACGTCGCCATTTCGCGCGGAACGTGCCTCGCGCCCGTTCGAGCGCGGCGAGAGCGACGAAATCAACGGAGGTTCGTCGAGAACCGAGCGCCTAGCGATAGAAACACGACGAACCCCTTAGATGCACGCCGTTCGGCGCGCCGGGCGCCCTTTCGGCACCGCGGCCGGCGGCCGGCTAGGCGTGCGCGGTCCCGGCTGCCACGACCATCAGGAAGAGGCCGAGCAGGAAGGCCCAGAGGCCGAGCCGCTCGGGCTGGGCGATCTGGCTGTCGATGACCGAGGGACGGCGGCGGGCCGCCACCGG
>DASQER010000319.1:0-9627 GCA_035633575.1 Thermoleophilaceae bacterium | reverse complement strand
AAGGGCGCGCTCGAGGAGCTCGGCCTGCCGACGTTCCACATGATCGACCTCATCACGGGCGAGAACCGCGACCGCGACCTGCCCTACTGGGTGAAGATCGCCAACAACGAGCCGGTTGACTGGGACGAGGTCTTCGAGCCGTGGGAGGCCACGGTCGACTGGCCCGCCTGCTCGCGCTGGGAGGAGCTGATCGAGGCCTTCCCGGACGCGCCGGTGCTGCTCAACCACCGCGATTTCGACGGCTGGTACAAGAGCTGCGCGAACACGATCCTCGCGGTCAAGGAGGCCGCGATGGCGGGCGAGCTTCCGGAGGACGCGAACCGGGAGGGGCCCTCGCCGGAGCTGTGGGGCGCGATCGAGAAGCTGATCTGGCAGGGCGACTTCCAGGGCAACTTCAAGGACAGGGACTGGACCCGGCAGATGTACTACGACCGGATCGAGACCATCAAGAAGGCGGTTCCCGAGGATCGCCTCGTCGTGTGGGAGCTCGGCGTGGACGGCTGGGAGCCGATCTGCGAGGCGCTCGGCGTGGACGTGCCGGACAAGCCGTTCCCGCGCCTGCACGACACGAACGAGTTCCGCACCGAGTTCGGGCTGGAGCCGCTCCCGGCGTAGTGGGCAAGCCGCGGGCGGTGCCCGCGGCGCAGCGACGGTTTAGGCTCCGGCGAGCACCTCGGGCTCCGGAGGCGGCTCCACCTCCTCGGTGCCGTAGCGACGCCTGTGAACGACCGCCGCTACCGCGCCGGCGGGGATGGGGAGCCAGAAGGAGACGAGCCGGTACGCGAGCGTCGCCACCAGGGCGGCGCCCGCGCCCACGCCGGCGAGCGCGAGCGTTCCCGTCAGGCCCGCCTCCACGAAGCCGAGCCCGCCGGGAGTGAGCGGCATGGTGCCGAGCAGCTGCGCGGCGCAGAACGCCAGCAGCACCAGCGACGCGCGCGGGGTCGCGCCCACGGCGTACAGGGCGGCGATCAGGGTCAGGTAGTCGAGCACCCAGCGACCGGCTGCGAGGAGCAGGGCCTTCCACCACTCGCGACCGAGCACGCCCACCACGATGTCGCGCTCGCGCAGCAGCCGCTCGGGGAGCCATGTGAGCGGCTCGTGCCTGCGCCGGAGCCGGTTGTGCAGCGCCTGCACCGCGCGGCCGATCAGTTCGAGCGGCCGCTCCCAGATCACGCAGGCCGCGCCGCCGGCGACCATCAGGACGAACACGATCGCCCCCGCAAGCGCCGCCCTGGTCAGCTTCGGGTCCACCGCCACCCCGGTGAGGATCGCCGGCAGCGCGAGCAGCGGCAGGGCCAGCAGCGTGCCGAAGACGAGCAGCGACGATGCGGTCATGCCCGATGCCGCCGCGGCGGCCGGCACGCCCGCCCGCACGAGCATCGCGTACTGCATCGCGCCGGTCGCGGCCACACCGCCCGGCACGACTCTCCCGAACGAGTTGGCGGCCAGCTGCGAGAGGATCACCGGCCCCCAGTGGTCGGCGCGCACGGCGAGCCGCTGGATCCCCCACATGCAGGTGTAGCTGCCCACCTGGAGCGCGACCATCGCGACGAACCAGAGCGGGCTGATCTCGTCCAGCTCGCCGAACGCCCCGAACACCGCGATCAGGGCGGGCGCGAGCAGGTACAGGGAGATCGCCGTGACCGCGAGCAGCAGTCCGCGGCGGGTGAGCGCGCCCGGCGACATTGCGCGCAGGCTACGCGGGGACGGGGTCTGGGGGCGGCGGCTCGTCCGGGGTCTTGATGGAGAGCGTCCGCAGGTCGACGTACTCGCGCAGCAGGATCTGGATCGAGGCGGCCACTGGGATCGCGACGATCGCCCCCATCACGCCCAGGAGCGTGCCGCCGAAGAGCACGGCCACGATCGTGATGAACGGGTGCACGTTCACCGTCCGCTTCTGGATCTGCGGCTGGAGCAGGTGGTTCTCGAGCTGCTGGTACACGATGGCCCAGATCGCCCAGACGATCGTCGCCGTGGGGAAGTCTTGGAACACCGTCACGACCCCGATCAGCACCGCGGCGATCGTCGCTCCCACGAGCGGGATGAGCGAGAAGAGGCCGGCCAGCACGGCGAGCGGCCCCTTGAACGGCACGCCGAGGATCGCCAGGACGACGTAGGTGGCGACGCCCGCGATCAGGGCGATCGTGAGGGCGCCCGCCACGTAGCCGCCGACCGCGCTCGCCATGTTCTCGAGCGAGCGGCGCAGGCGCTCGCGCTGCTGTGGTGGTCGCGATGCGATGAGCGCGTCGGTCCACGACCTCCCGCTTCCGAGCACGAAGGCCGTCAGCACCAGGATCGTGATCAGCGCGAAGAGCGAGCTGACGATTCCGAAGCCGACGTCGCGCAGGGTGCCCGCGGCGCCCCCGAGGCGGTTCGGAAGCTTGCGGGCCTCCGTCTCGAGCTGCCCGGTGATGTCGTAGTCCTGGTTGATGCTCCGCAGGCGCTTGTTGTCCTGGACGAAGTTCGTCACGTCGTCCGCGTACGCGGGGACGTTGTCGGCGAAGTTGTTCGCCTCGGTGATCAGCGGCGGGACGATCAGCGCGATCAGCAGGATGGGGAGGAGCAGGAGGCCGAGGAAGACGACTGTGATCGCGAAGCCGCGCTTCATCCGGCGCGCCAGCCAGTTCACCGGCGGTGAGAGCGCAACGGCGAGGAAGATGGCGATGAGCAGCCAGCTGATCGGCTTCCGCAGCAGCCAGAGCAGGTACAGCGTGATCGCCACGCACACGACCACGAGCACGATGCGCACGATGCCCTTGACGGTCAGCATCAGGGCGGTATTCGCGCCGCCCGGCGCGCTTCCTCTTGGCGCTACTCCACGAAGCGCTTGGGAACCGCGCCCATGCCCAGCAGGCCGGGGCCGGTGTGGGCCGACAGCACCGGCCCGATCTCACTGACGATCGTTGGCTGCGAGCCGAACACCTCCGCGCAGCGGTCCACGAGCGCGGCGCACTGGTCCGGCGCGTTGATGTGCTGGGCCGACCACGCGTCGGCGCCCGAGTCGGCGCACCCTTGCGCGTACTCCACCAGGCGCTCGAACATGCGGCTCGAGGTGCGCACCCGCTCCACCGGGGTCATCTCGTTCTCGACCGTGAGGATGGGCTTCACCCGCAGCGTCGAGCCGATCCACGCGCTCGCGGCGCCGATCCGTCCGCCGCGCTTGAGGAACTCGAGCGTGTCGATGGCGAAATAGAGCCGCAGCTCCTTGCGCGCCTCGGCCACGTGCTCGGCGACCTCCTTCGCGCTCGCTCCGTCGCGCGCCGCCTTCGCAGCCGCCAGCACCATGAACCCCAGGCCGCCGGCGGCGGTGGTCGAGTCCACGACCTCGATGCGCTCGCCGCCCTTGCCGTCGCGGGTGAGCGCCTCCTTGGCCTGGCGCGCCGCCTCGGGCGTGCCGGACAGCCCGCCCGAGATGTGGACCGAGACGACCTCGCCGCCGTCCGCCAGGAGCGGCTCGAATGTCGAGGTGAAGTCCCCGACAGAGGGCTGCGAGGTGGTCGGCAGCTTCTCGGCGCTGCGCAGCTCCTCGAAGAAGGCCGGGTAGTCGGTGATCTCGACCTCTGGCACGGTGCGGTCGCCGCCGAAGACCACGTACAGGGGGACGACGTGGAGGCCGTGGCGTTCGATCAGCTCCGGCGGGAGGTACGAGGTGCTGTCGGTCACCACCGCGACGCGGGCCATGCCGGGCGGAGCCTATCCGCTGTCTCGGGCACGGACTCCGTAAACTCGGCCGGGAGTGGAGGAGCGAGAGCGCATCGAGGCGCGTCTCGACGTTCGGCTCGAGGAGCTGAAGCGCACGCGCTTGGCAATGCATCGCGAGAGCGATGGCATGCACGGCTCCGAGCTCGCTCACGTGGACAACCACCCGGCCGACATCGGGACCGAGACCCACGAGGAGGAGCTCGAGGAGACGGCCGACATCTTCTTCGAGGAGGAGGAGCGGCGCATCGAGGAGGCGCGCCGCGCGCTGCGCGAGGGCACCTACGGCCTCTGCGTCGGCTGTGGCCGCGAGATCCCGGCGGAGCGCCTGCGCGCCGTGCCGGAGGCGGTCCGCTGCCTGGACTGCCAACGCCTCTTCGAGGGACGTCACCGACAGCAGACGCGCACCCTCTGACTTGGCGCAGGTCATCGTCACAGGCGCGACCGGGTTCATCGGGTCGAACGTGGCCCGGCTGCTGGTCGAGCGCGGCGACGACGTGCGGCTGGGCGTCGAGGAGGGCTCTCCGGACGCGGGGATCGCCGATCTCGACTGCCGCCGGGTGAAGCTCGACGTGCGCGACCGTCGCGCGGTCCGGCGGGCGCTGAAGGGAGTCGAGCGGGTGTTCCACTGCGCGGGCGTCACCTCCGTTCGGCCGGCCGACGAGGAGCGCCTCTTCGACGTGAACGTCGGCGGAACGAAGGTCGTGATGGAGGAGTGCCTGCGCGCGGAGGTCGAGCGGGTGGTCCACACCTCGAGCGCCGCGGCGGTCGGGCCCGCCTCGAACGGCATGGCCGCGACCGAGACCCAGCTGTTCACCGCGGCTCACCTCGGCATCCCGTACGTGAACTCGGTGCACGAGGCGGAGGTGGAGGCGATGCGGGTGGCGGCGCACGGGCTGCCGCTCGTCTGCGTGAACCCGGCTATCTGCCTCGGCGCGGGCGACCACCTGCTGTCCTCCACCCGGCTCGTGCGCAGCTTCCTGCTAGGCCGCATCCCGGTGTACACCGACGGCGCGGTCGGCATCGTCGACGTGCGCGACGTCGCCGCCGGCCACCTGCTCGCCGACCTGCGCGGCGCCGTGGGGGAGCGCTACCTGCTCGCCGGCCGCAACTTCACGTTCGAGCGCCTCTTCGCCGATCTCGGGCGGCTGTCCGGCGTCGCACCGCCCGTGCGGATCCCCCCGCGCGCGGCCGAGGCCGCCGCCGCCGTGCTCGC
The DNA here is from genome assembly GCA_035633575.1 of Thermoleophilaceae bacterium. Classification (GTDB taxonomy): domain Bacteria; phylum Actinomycetota; class Thermoleophilia; order Solirubrobacterales; family Thermoleophilaceae; genus JACVRW01. The sequence continues at coordinate 4,712 of DASQER010000319.1, read as the reverse complement.
CGTGAGCGGCCGTGCCTGGCCGCTCACGCCGTCCGAGGTGCGCGCCGCCGGCAACAGCTGGACCTACCGCTCGACGAAGGCGCGGCGCGTGCTCGGCTGGAGGGCCCGCCCGCACGAGGAGACGCTCGAGGCGACGGTCGCCTGGCACCTCGAGCGCGAGCACGACCGCATCACCCGCGCCCGCCGCTCGCAGCAGATCCAGTACCGGCTGGCCGGCCTGGCGCTCGGGGCCGCCGAGGGAGCGGCGGGCCTGGTGCGCCGCGCTGTCGTCCGCTAGGCGCCGCAGTCGGTCGGCTGCTTCCACTGCAGCGGACCGAGGTTCTGGTCAGGCGGGTTCGGCGGGAAGTTGCCCTGTCGCCAGTAGCGGCCGACCACCGTGCCGTCGGCGGCGACGTCCCACGAGTAGAAGGTCTCGGTGCTGTATGCGAAGACCTTGTACTCCACGCCCCACGAACCGTCGGGATGGGCGACAGCGCCGGTCACCTGGTAGGTGCCGTAGCTGTTGATGTCCGCGCCCGATGTGGGCGTGTAGCGGTGGTACGCCCAGGCGCCCGACGAGCACTGGTCGTAGCGCTCCTCCACCGCGCAGGCGGGCCAGCCGTTGTAGCAGTCGGTGAAGCGCGAGTTCAGGAAGTAGCGGGAGAAGTGGTCGAAGGCGGGCTGGCCGATGAGCTCGCCGCTCGGCTTCTCGAAGAGCGGCTGCGTTCCAGGGTCCGGATTCGGGGTCGTCCGGCGCACGCACTTGCGGCCCCAGCGCGTGTTGCGCCTCTTCACGTAGCCGGCCGGACAGCGGCGCACGCAGCGGCCTTTGTGGCGAGCCTTGGGCCGCTTGCATTTCTTGGCGGCGGCCGTCGCCTCCGGGCCGGTGGAGGCGGCGGTGGCGCTTTCCGCGCCCGCGAGCGCCAGCAGGAGGGCCATGACCAGCAGCGCGAGTCGAAGCTTCATATTCCTGACGACGCTCTCACGGGTCTGCCCGCGCGTCAAATACTCTGCGCCGCGTGACGACCCTCTACCGCTGCAAGGCCCCCACGGACCTCGTGTGCCGCTGCGGAAAGGTGGCGCGCCGGATGCGCACCATGGAGATGGACTTCGACGAGGTCGGAGTCCCGTTCCTGAAGCGCGACCGGCCCGAGGTCGAGGAGTTGACCGGCCAGAGATGGGTACCGGTCCTCGTGCACGGAGACGACGTGATCCACGACTCGCACCGCATACTGGAGTACCTCGAATGGCTCGAACGCACAGACGACAGCTAGGCCGAGACGGCCGCGCCCGAACGGCCGCCCGAGGCGCGCGCCGCGTGTGGCCCTACCTCCTCATGGCATGGGAGCGCTGGCAGTCGCTCTCGCCCGACGAGAAGGAGCGCTACAGGAAGCAGGCCCGCGGGTACGCGGACCGAGGGCGCAAGGCGCTGGACGCGCAGCGGCGCAGGCGCGGCCGTCCGTAGGGCGGCTGGCCGCCCCTCGATACGCCTGCTCGCCGCATCGTCCGGGTCTCAGCCCGGTGGGACGCTGGTCCCGCAGGCCGCGACGGCCTAGCCCAGCCGGTTCTCGAGCCCGATCGGGCCCTGCTGCTGCGGCTGCTGCTCGGGCTCCGGCTGGGCCTCGTCGAGGTCCGGCTGCTCCACTCCGAGCACCTCGGCCAGCTCGCCCGACTCGAACATCTCCATCACGATGTCGCAGCCGCCGACCAGCTCGCCGTCCAGGAACAGCTGCGGGATGGTGGGCCAGCCGGACACCGCCGAGAGCTCCTCGCGGATGCGCGGGTCGGGCAGGATGTCGAGCGCGGCGTACTTCACGCCGAGCGCATTCAGGGCTCCGGACGTGCGCAGGGAGAACCCGCACGCCGGCTGCTGGGGAGTGCCCTTCATGAAGAGCATCACCTTGTTCTCGCGGATCGCGTTGTCGATGAAGCCGCGGATCTCGTCGTTCGTCATCGTCGTGCATCTCCGGCCGGGGTCTCGGATTGTTTGGGGGTCTGGGTCTTGATGGAGAGCGCGTGGATCGCACCGCCGACCTCGTTGCCGAAGACGTCGTAGATCAGCTTGTGCTGCTGAATGCGGCTGAGGCCCTCGAAGCGGTCCGAGACGACCTCGGCACGGAAATGGTCGCCGCCGCCGGTGGTGTCCTCGACGCGGACGTCCGCGCCAGGCAGGGCCTGCACTATGCGCTCCCGAAGTTCTTCTGCGCTTGGCATACGCACGTTGAGGGTACCGACGGAAACGCCGATACAATTGGCGCAGATGGTTCAGCTCACCAACATAGCCGCACAGAAGGTGCAGGAGTTCATGTCCGGCCAGGGCGCGGAGGGCGACGTCGGCCTGCGGGTCGGTGTCAAGGGCGGTGGCTGTTCCGGCTTCCAGTACGCGCTCGCCCTGGACGAGCGGCACGAGGACGATCACGTCTTCGAGATCTCCGGCATCCGCGTCCTCGTGGACCCGGAGAGCATGACGTACGTGGACGGCTCCACGGTCGACTTCACCGAGAGCTTCCAGGGTTCGGGCTTCGAGGTCTCGAACCCCAACGTGGTCGCCTCCTGCGGCTGCGGCTCCTCCTTCCGCGTTGCGGAGGAAGAGCCGAGCTGCGGCGCCTCGGTCTGAGCTACGCCGGCGTGTTGTCCAGCGAGGTCCAGAGGTAGAGGCAGGCGAGCGTCCGGTACGGGCGCCACGGCTCGGCGATCCGCTCGAGCTGCGCGGCGTCCGGGAGGTCGTCGAGCCCGTACTCGACCTGCACGGCGCGGCGGATGCCGAGGTCGCCGACCGGCAGCACGTCCGGCCGGCCGAGGTGGAACATGAGGAACATGTGGACGGTCCACTGGCCGAGACCCTTGATGGCCGTGAGCTGCTCGATCACCTCCTCGTCCGGCAGCTCGGCGAGGCGGTCGAGCTGGAGCTCGCCGTCCTCCACGTGCTCGGCCAGGTCGCGCAGATACGAGACCTTCGGGCGCGAGAGCCCGCACGCGCGGATCTCCTCGGGGTCGACGGCGAGGAGCTCCGCCGGCGTGGGCGCCCGCCCGCCGAAGAGATCGGTGAGCCGCCCGTAGATCGTGCGCGCCGCCTTGGTCGAGAGCTGCTGCCCGACGATCGAGCGCAGCAGCGCGCCGTAGGCGTCGCCGGGCCGCTCGCGCTTCAGGTCCTTCCGGACGATCGCGCCGTGCTCCTCGACGAGCCGTCTCATCACCGGGTCGGACTCGCGCAGCACGGAGACCGCCCTCGGGCTGGCCTTGACCGCCATCGTCAGGCGGCCGCGCGCGTGTGGAAGGGCTCCTCGAGCGCGCCGAGCTCCGTGGAGGGCGGGTCGCCGAAGAGCCACTCGCGCGCGATCAGGTGCCAGTTGGCGGTGGCGCCGAGCTGGCCGAGCACGCCCAGGGTCAGGGCCTCCATCCGGCGCGCCAGCATCGCCTGCGGCGGCATCGTCTCGCGGCGCATCAGCTGCCAGTGGCGCGAGCGGGGGTCGCCGAAGTCGATCAGGACCTGGGCCACCAGGGCGCGGTCCACCGTGACCTCGCGGTCCTCGATGTACCAGGCGGTCACGTCGTGGAAGTGCTCGAACACGGCCTCCGGGGCGATCTCCTCGTCGCCCGGGTCGAAGAAGCCCATCGCGCCGAGCCGGCGGTGGAGCTCCTCCGCGTCGCCGTCCATGGCGGCGCCAAGAGCCTCGGTCTCAGCCTCGATGTCCTCGCGTGTCACGCGCTTCGTCATGCCGAAGTCCATGAAGGCCACGCGGCCGTCGGGCATCAGGCGGTAGTTGCCCGGGTGGGGGTCGCCGGAGAAGTGCCCGTTGCGGTAGAGCGAGCCGAAGAAGAAGCGGAAGATGATCTCCCCGAAGCGGTCGCGCGTCTCGCGGTCGAGCGCCTTCACCTCCTCGAAGCCGATCCCGTCCACCCACTCGCTCACCAGCACGTGCTCGGTGGAGAGCTCGGTCACGACCGCCGGCACGTAGATGAACGGGTGGCCGCGCCAGGTGCGGGCGAACGCGCGGTGCTGCTGCGCCTCGTGCTCGTAGTCGAGCTCGTCGGTGAGCCGCTCGCGGATCTCGGCGGTCATCGCCTTCGCGTCCATGCCCGGCGCGATCCGCTTCGCCACGCGCATGATCAGCCCGAGGTTCTGGAGGTCGGCGCGCACCGCCTGGCCGACGCCCGGGTACTGCACCTTCACCGCCACCTCGCGCCCGTCGTGCAGGCGCGCGCGGTAGACCTGGCCGATCGAGGCGGCGGCCACGGCCTCCTCGCGGAACTCGGCGAACACGTCGCCGAGCTTCTCGCCAAGGTCGTCCTCGATGACCTTGCGCATCTTCTCGAAGGGCACGTGCGGCGCCGAGTCGCGCAGCTCGGCCAGCTTCGCCTGGACGCGCTGCTGGAACTCGGGCGGGAAGGCGCCGGTGTCGATGAACGAGGCCACCTGGCCGACCTTCATCGCCGCGCCCTTCATCTGGCCGAGCACGTCGAAGATCTGCTCGGCCGCCTCCATCTGGCGGCGCTCGGCCGCGGCGCGGCGCGCCTCCTCGCCCCGGGTGAGGTTGGCCGCCTTCGTCACGTACCCGCGCGCGGTCTGGCCGCCGGCCAGCCGCCCCACCTTCGCGGCCCTTCTGACCCTGCCCCTCGGGAGGTCCTTCGCCATCGACGACCAGGGTACGCATAGCCGGTCGCGGCGCACCCGGCACCGCCGGGTGCTTGCGCAATACGCTTGCCGGCCCATGAGACTGGTGAGCTTCGAG
>DASQER010000318.1:0-20446 GCA_035633575.1 Thermoleophilaceae bacterium | reverse complement strand
TCGAATCTCCCTGGGCGCACTGGCAGCACGGGAACAGGCTGGGAACACCTCGCCGGGCGGTCGAGGAGCGAGCTATCCCGACTCGCACGGGCGACCGTCGACGCGCGGCTTCCTCACCGAGTAGCGCCCGGCCGCAAGAGATCGGTCCCGTCTCAACGCGTCGCACCCTTCAAGAAAGGGGGTGGAACGGTCGACAAGCCTGACTATGAGCACTGCCGATGCCCGGGACGCGACGAGCACCCGTTCCACGGCACCACCGGTGAGCCGGCGGCCGTGGCTGGAACACTGGCTCACGACCTGTAGCGACCTGTCGGCGCTGAAGGCGACGCATCCGATGATGGATGCGGTGATCGCCGAAGTCGACGGGCGGATGATCCGTGTGGGCGACCAGTGGCTCGCCGACTTCGCGTCGTGCAACTACCTCGGGTTCGACCTGGACCGCGAGATCATCGACCGGGTCCCGGCTTTCCTCGACCAGTGGGGCACCCACCCAAGCTGGTCGCGTCTGCTCGGCAGCCCGGTGCTGTACGAGGAGATCGAGGAGCGGCTGACGGCGCTGCTCGGCTCCGAGGACTCGCTCGTCCTGCCGACGATCACCCACATCCACATGTCGGTGATTCCGCTGTTGGCCGCCTCGGGAACGATCTTCCTGGACGCCCGCGCGCACAAGACGATCTACGACGGATGCCAGATCGCCAAAGCTCGCGGTGCGGCGGTGCGGCGCTTTCGGTTTGAGGACCCCGAACACCTCGATTCTCTGCTCTCCGCCGAGCGCGACCCGACGCGCCTGGTGTGCATGGACGGCGTCAACAGCATGACGGGCAACGCGCCCGACCTGGTCGCCTTCGCCGCGGTGGCGCGCCGCCACGGCGCCCTGCTCTACGTCGACGACGCGCACGGGTTCGGGGTGATCGGCGAGCGTGCGCCTGACGAGCCGTGCCCCTACGGGGTCCGTGGCAACAGCATCGTCCGGCACGCCGGCGAGAGCTACGACAACGTCGTCCTGGTCGGCGGGTTCTCGAAGGCGTACTCGTCACTTCTTGCGTTCATCGCGTGCCCAACCGATGTGAAGGACCTCCTCAAGGTCGCGGCGCCGCCGTACCTGTACTCGGGCCCGTCGCCGGTGGCGTCGCTGGCCACCGTGCTCGCCGGCTTCGACGTGAACGAAGCGCGTGGCGACGTTCTGCGGGCCAAGCTGTGGCGGCTTACGGATCGCGTCCTCGCCGGCCTCCGGAGACTCGGGATCGAGACGCCGAACCGCTCCGGCTTGCCGATCATCGAGATCCCCTTGCGGGACCACGGGCGGATCGATTCCGTCGGCCGCTTTCTGTTCGACCGCGGCGTGTACGTAACCCTCGCCGCCTACCCGCTCGTCCCGAAGGACGAGGTCGGCTTCCGCGTCCAGCTCACCGCCGCGAACACCGACGCGGAGGTCGATTCGCTGATCACCGCACTCGAGGCGCTGGCGGCCGCGGGGGAGCTCCGGTTGCGCGACGAAGACCTCGAGGACGCGGCCTGATGGCCGCGACCGCGCCCGCGCGTGGGGTCGTGACCCGTCACGCGTGGATGCTCTTCCTCGCGGCGGGCGGCGTGCTCCTGGCGCTTTACCTGTTCGTGGCGCCCCTGGCGGGCAGCGGCCCGGTCATGAACCTGCTGGGCCTCGCGCCCGTGCTGGCCATCGTCGCCGGCCTGCGGTTGCACCGCCCGGGCGCCGCGCTCGCGTGGGTCTGCTTCGCTCTCGGGTTCACGCTTTTCTGGCTCGGCGACCTGTACACGTACAGCTATCCCCTGCTGCTCGAGCGCGACGTCCCCTTCCCGTCCCTCGGAGATGGGGCGTACCTGGCGGTCTACCCCGCGCTGATGGCCGGGCTCCTCATCCTCCAACGCCGCCGCGCCCAGGGGGGCGACCGGGGCAGTGCGATCGACGCCTCGATCATGATCGTGGGCCTCGCCCTTCCGTCGTGGATATGGCTGATCGCCCCGTACATCCACGACGACTCGCTCTCGACCGTCGGGCGCCTCGTCTCGGTCGCCTATCCGCTCGCAGACGTCCTGCTGCTGGCGGTGGCGGTGCGGCTCGCCCTGGACGGAGGCCAGCGCCGGCCGGCGTTCAACCTGATGAGCGCCAGCATCATCTGCCTGCTGGTCACGGACTTCGTGTACGGGCTGATGATCCTGCACGGGACGTACGACCATCAGCTCTGGCTCGACGCCGGCTGGATCGGCTTCTACCTGCTTTGGGGCGCTGCGGCTCTGCATCCCTCGATGTCGGACATCGACCAGCCGACCGTGAAGCGCGGGGAGGTGCTCACCCGCTTCCGGCTCGTGCTGTTGAGCGGCGCGTCGCTCGTGGCGCCGGTGATCGGGATGCTGCATGACCTACACGTCGGCGACTACGACTTCGCGGTCGTGCGGGCCGGGTCGATCGTGCTGTTCGGCCTCGTCGTGTCGCGAATGGCCGGCCTCGTGCGTCAGCAGGAGCGCTCGCTCGAGCGCGAACGCATGCTGAGCGCCGCGGGAGCCGATCTGGTCGCCGCGACCGGCCGCGAGGAGATCGACGAGGTGGCCCTGACGGCCGCCCGGGCGATGGCCGGTCCAGACCTGGTGACACTCCTCTGCTCCGTCTCGGGTGACGGGTCGGTGCGGCGGCTGCGGCCTCCGCTCGCGAGCCCCCGGAGCACTCCCCGCGCGGCGCTGCCTGCCACGGCAGAGCTGCTCGACGCTGCGCGGGACGCCGGGGTGGTCAGGTTGCGCGGCGAGGTCCTCGCCGAGCTCGGTCTGCCGGACGACCACGATCGCGTTCTGGCACTCGACCTGGCGCCGCCGCGTCGCGAGCGGATGCTGCTTGTAGTCGCGGGGCGCACCGCACCGCCGGAGGCGATCCGTGCGTCCCTGCGGGCGCTGGCCGCACAGGTCGCGCTCGGGCTGGAGCGCGCCGCGCTCACCGAGGAGGTGCACCGGCGGCGCGGTGAGGCCCGCTTCGGCTCGCTCGTACGTCATGCCAGCGACCTGATCACGGTCATCGGACTCGACGGCACCATCTCCTACCAGAGCCCTTCGATCGAGCGGCTGCTCGGCTACGCAGCCGAGGACGTAACGGGCCAGCCATTCGCCGAGCTCGTGCACCCGTCCGACGGCGGTCGCGTCGGGAACATGCTCGCCGACGGTGCCGCAGTCGCAGGCGACCAGCCGCACGTCGTGCAGTGCACGCTCATGCACCGGGACGGCACGCCGCAGCAGTTCGAGGTCAACTACACGAACCTGCTCGATGACGAGCACGTCGGCGGCATCGTGCTCAACTGCCGCGACATCAGCGAGCGCAACGCGTTCGAGGAGCAGCTCACCCACCAGGCATTCCATGACCCAGTCACGGGCCTCGCGAACCGTGCGCTGTTCGGCGAGCGTGTTCGCCATGCGATCGCCCGCGGCCGGCGCGAAAACCACGGGATCGCCGTCGTGTTCCTGGACCTCGACGACTTCAAGACCATCAACGACAGCCTCGGTCATGCCGCGGGCGACCAGGTGCTCGCCGAGGTCGCGAAGCGGCTGGCGACGAGCGTCCGCGCGAGCGACACTGCCGCGCGGTTCGGCGGGGACGAGTTCGCACTGCTGCTCGAGGACACCGACGGCGTCCAGGAGGCGGCCGACACCGCCGAGCGGGTCCTCGAGGCTTTGGCAGTGCCTATGCGGGTCGGTCACAAGGAGCTCTCGCTGCGGTGCAGCATCGGTATCTCCGTCGTCTCGGAGGACGGGTCCGCCGGGGCCGAGGAGCTCATCCGCGACGCCGACGCGGCGATGTACCGCGCCAAGCGGGATGGCAAGGGCAGCTACCGCCTGTTCGAGCCCGAGATGCACGAGGGTGTCCTGGCCCGGCTCGAGTTGCGCACGGACCTGCAGCGCGCGATCGCGACCGAGCAGCTCGAACTGCATTACCAGCCCGTCGTGCGACTGGAGGACGGCAGCATCTCAGGTGTGGAGGCGCTGCTGCGCTGGCGCCACCCCGAGCGCGGGATGATCCCGCCCGACCAGTTCATCCCGCTGGCCGAGGAGACGGGGTTGATCGTGCCGATCGGCCGGTGGGTGCTGCGTGAGGGCTGCCGGCAGGCGCGGCGGATGCGAGACGCGCTGCCCCCCGAGGCTGCGCCCACGATGAGCATCAACCTGTCGGTCAAGCAGCTGCAGCACAGCGACGTCATAGCGGACGTGGGCGACGCCGTGCGGGAGGCGGGGATCGAGCCCTCGGCGCTCACGCTCGAGATCACCGAGACGGTGCTCATGGCCGACACCGATCTCGCGGTCACGCGTCTCAGGGAGCTCAAGGCCCTCGGCGTGCGCCTGGCCCTCGATGACTTCGGGACCGGCTATTCGTCGCTCAGCGCCCTGAGCCGGTTCCCGGTCGACATCTTGAAGATGGACCGGTCCTTCCTGCGCGACGGCGCCACCCCGGAGACTTCTGAGCTCGCGTCCGCGGTACTGGCGCTCGGGACAACCCTCAACCTCCGCATTGTCGCCGAGGGGGTCGAGCTGCCGGAGCAGTGGAGGTCCCTGCGCGACCTCGGCTGCGAGTTCGGTCAAGGGTTCTTCTTCGCCCGCCCGATGGACGCCGACGCCATGCTCGAGCACCTGGCGGCCCGGCTCGACGAGGGCCCGCTGGCGGCCGCGCTGCCGCGCGCCGATGCACCATAGCCACGAGGCCCTGGCCCGGCCGGGCGGCATAGCGCGCGTCGGTCTGCTGGTCCCGCTCCGCGACCCGGAGTTCCGCAAGCTGTGGGTCGCGATGTGCGTCTCCCTGCTGGGGGACGGCGCGTTCCTGGTCGCGGTGGCGTGGCAGGTCTACGAGCTGTCCGACGCACCCACCGCGATGTCGATCGTCGGTATCGCGATGACCGTGCCGACCATCCTGTTCCTGCTCGTCGGCGGTGTGGCGAGCGATCGCTTCGACCGGCGGATGCTGATGGTAGCCGCCGATCTCCTGCGCGCGCTGGCCGGGGCGGTCCTGGCCGGCCTCGCGCTGGGCGGCGTCCTCGAGGTTTGGCACATCGCGATCCTCGCCGCGCTGTACGGCACGGGCGCCGCCTTCTTCGCCCCCGCGTTCGACGCGCTCGTGCCGGACATCGTGCCCGTCGAGCGCCTCGCCCAGGCCAACGCGCTGGACCAGCTCGTGCGCCCGCTCGTCCTGCGGATGGCGGGCCCGGCGCTCGGCGGCATCCTGGTCGCCGCGGGCGGCACCGGCCTCGTCTTCGCGCTGGACAGCGGATCCTTCCTCTTCTCGGCCGCCATGCTGGTGCTGGTGCGCGTACCAGCCAAGGCCGCGCAGCCCCGCTCACTGTCGGTGGTGCGTGACCTCGCGGAGGGTTGGCGGTTCGTGCGCGGCCGGGTCTGGCTGTGGGCCACGTTCGCCAGCGCCGCCGTCGCGTACCTGTGCTTCATGGGCCCGGTCGAGGTCCTTCTGCCATACCTGGTCAAGAACGAGCTCGACGGCAGCGCGCGCGACCTCGGCGTGGTCTTCGCAGCGGGCGGTCTCGGGTCTGTCGCGTGCGCGCTCGCGATGGGTCAGCGGGACATCCCGCGCCGCGGCATCACCTTCATGTACGTGGCCTGGACGCTGGCGACGCTCGCTGTCGCCGGCTACGGCCTCTCGAGCGCCCTCTGGCAGCTCATGCTTGCGGCGCTCGCCTTCAACGCCCTTGAGACGGCCGGCACGATCGTCTGGGCCACGATGAAGCAGCGCCACGTGCCCCGCGCGATGCTGGGCCGTGTCTCCAGCCTCGACTGGCTCATCTCCATCGGCCTGCTGCCGCTGTCGTTTGCGCTCACCGGACCGGTCGCCGGTGCGATCGGTACGCGCGGCACGCTCGTCGCGGCAGGAGTGGTGGGCGCCGTGGTGACCTGCGCCGCCTTCTTCGTGCCCGGGATGCGGGACATAGAGCGGCAGGCCGGCGGGTCGCGCCGTCCCAGTGCCACGTCGTTCGCCGACGTCGACGCTCCGGCCGCGGCCTCCGGGGCGCAACGGGCAGCGTGACTGCGCGTGAGCCAGGCATGCTCCCCCGGATTGGCAACATGGTGACAACAAACGCCGATCCCAACGCGTCCAGATCGTCAACGAGCGCGGACCAAATGCCCGGATAACCGCGCTGGGACCGGTCGGGCAGGCGGCCGGCAAGGTTGAGGGCCTTGTGGTCCGTTTGGACCGTGGGAGTTCGAATCTCCCTGGGCGCATCGAGCAACCAAGCATTAGCGTCCGCCCGGTGACTCACCCCCCGCCGTCCTACGACGCCCTGATCCTGGGTGGCGGCACCGCGGGCTGCGTGATCGCCGCCAGGTTGAGCGAGAGGACCCCGCTCGTGAGGTTTGTCTGGTAGAGGCCGGACCGGATTACGGCCCCCGCGAAGCCGACGGTTGGCCGGAGGGCATGCGCGATGGGCCACGCGGACGACGGCGTGTCGACCGTGGATGCGTCAGGACGAGTCCACGGCATAGACGGCCTGAGCGTCGCCGACGCGTCGATCATCCCCTCGAGCCCTCGCGCGAACACCAACATGCCAACGCTGGTAGTGGCTGAGCGGATCGCCGAGAGCCTCTAGGAAAGCCCCTCAACTGCAGGCCTTTCTGCTTTCGCGTACGCGCGTCCGGAAGGGAGTAAAGTGGTCCGTACAGGGCCACTTCCGCTCCTGCGAAGCGACTTCTACAGAAGGGCGCCGACATGCAGACCAAGCCCCCGATCGAGCCGACCGGCGCTGGCCAGGCGAGCGAGCCCGACGCAGAGCGGGAAGCGAGGCACACGGCGCGGAACGAGCGCCGAGAGGAGCCCGCCGAGCGCCCCGGCGTGATGATCCCCCGTCGCCGCAAGCGTCTACCGCTGGAGGCGCCGCTCATGCGCGTCGTCGCCACCGCCGGCATCGTCGGGATCGGGGTGGTCATCGCCGCCGTCATGACCTCGGAGGACTCCAAGGGGTGGCTGATCGGTCTGGTGGTGTCGATCGCGTCGCTCGTGTTGGCCGCCGTGCTTTGGTCCTCGCGACGGTTGTAACCGCGCGGCTACCCGATCCCGGTGTACCAGAGCCCGAACACGACTCCGAATAGGCCGAGGCCCGGGATCAGCACGCCGCGGTAGACGGGCTCGATGATCGGGCGGGTCAGGACCCAGGCGAAGGCCGCCGTGCAGGCCGCCATCGAGACGAGCGACATCGGCGCGAAGACGCCCAGTGCGAGCGCGGCCTCGAGCCGTGTCGGCAGCGCGGCGATCAGGAGCGCGCGCACCAGGAGAGCGGCAAAGGCATCTACGTGCATCGCGAAGAGCTCCGCTCCGCGCTGCGCTGTCGCGCCGGATGGCGCGCCCACCACCCCGGAGGAGGTCACGGCGGGCATCGGGTACTGCAGCACCCGCCCCTCGCTCCTGTCCGGCTCATCGACGACGCGGTCCTCGCGCACGCTCAAGGTGCTGCGGCTCGCCGCCTGATCCACTAGGGCTTCAGCAGGACCTTGACCGCGCTGTCTTCCTTCTTCTGGAACATCTAGAGTCGCGGCATGCCGGCCGCACACGAGCACATGTCGCGCGACCTCCTGACCGTGAGTCCCGAGCAGCCGCTGGCCGAGGTGGCTCAGCGGATGGTCGAGAGAGACGTCGGAGCGGTGATCGTGATGGACGCCGGCGGGCTTGCCGGGATCCTCACCGAGCGCGACGTGCTCCGCGCCGTCGCGGCGGGCATCCAGGACGACACCCGGGTCGCCGACTGGATGACGCGCGACCCCGAGACGATGGAGCCCGGCGAGACCACCCAGCACGCCGGCGTCCTGATGATCCACGGCGGGTTCCGGCACCTGCCGGTGGTGGACGGCGAAGAGGTCGTCGGGATGCTCTCGATCCGCGACCTCATGCGGGTGGTGCTGGACAACGCCGCTCCGCGCGGGGTCTGAGCCACTCCCGGAGCCGCTCGTACACTGCCGGGTGGTTGAGCAGGGCGAAGTGCGTGGCGCCGCCCACGTGCATCCCGTGCTCCTCCTCGAATGGGATCCGGCGCGTGCGGCCGCGGCCGGAGGCGCTCGAAACCAGGACGAGCGTGTCGCCGAGCAGCCGGCCGAGCGGGTGGCGCTCGCTGCGGGTGATCGTGGCGGACACGAAGTAGTGGGTCGCGCCCTCGAGCAGCGGAACCTCCGCGCATGCGGCCGCGCGCAGCGCGTCGGGGTCGCGGTCGCTCCAGTCCTCGTCCACCAGCGATCCCCGGCGCAGGTCGCGGATCCCGCCGCTGCGGCGCCGCAGGAAGTTCGCGAACGGACGCGTCTCGGGCAGGGCGGCGAGACCGGCGCTCAGCACGTGCACAGCCTGCTCGAGCGGCGCGCCCATGTGCGGTGAGCCGAGCGACACGCTGTGCGTGACGAGCCGCACCCACTCTGCGCCGTCCTCCGTGGCGTGACAGCAGGCGCTCCGGGCCACGAGCCCGCCCATGGAGTGGCCCACGAGGGCGATCGACTCGGCGCCGCCGGGCCAGGCCGCCACCAGCTCGTCCATCAGCTCGCTCAGCGAGCGTCCGTTCTCCGAGACGTGGCGGCCGCTGTTGTAGCGCACGTAGACGGGCGTGCAGCCGAGCTCGCGGGCCAGGCGCGCGCCGTAGGTCTCCCTGCCCCCGGCCTTGCGCAAGCCGCGGGCGGTGCCCGCGGCGCCGCGATGGTCTCCCCAGGAGAACTCGGTCTCCATCAACCCGTGCAGGAACACCACGAGTCGCGGGGTAGCCTCCGGGAAGGCGCCTCGCAGCGCGCTCGGATCCGGCGGGACGGGCTCGCCGTTCACCCTCACCGCCATCGGCTGGCAGAGCGGGCTGCCCTCGGCTTCGAGGGCGTCCCCGCGCAGGCCCGTTATCGCGGCGATCACGGCGCTGCCGCGCGCGCTCGTGGAGAGCGAGGGCGCGTCCCGCCGGGCCAGGGCCGCGTCCGCGGCCAGGCCCACCGCTCTCGTCCCGAGCCCGAGGCCGGCGACGACCGCCCGCGAGACCGCGTCGTGCGCGGCACGGGCCGCGGCGCCGCCGGGGCCGACCGCCCGGAACACCCTCGTGGCCACGGCCTGGTGCATGGAGCCGATGCCCCCGGAGGCCTGCCGGAGCTCATCGAAGCCGAGCGCGGTGAGCGCCCGCAGCTCGGTGCTCATGAGAGGATCCGCCCCGCCCCCGAGCCTCGGAGGAACTGGAATTGAGACACGATGTCGTTGTCGTGGGCGCCGGCCTGGCCGGTCTGAGTGCCGCACGCGACCTGATGAGCGCCGGCACGGACGTGGTCGTGCTCGAGGCCCGCAACCGCCCGGGCGGACGCGTCGAGCAGACGACGCTGCCAGACGGCCGCATCGTGCAGCTGGGCGGCGAGGTGATCGGTCCGTTTCATCACGCCTACGTGAAGCTTGCCGAGGAGCTCGGACTGACCATTGTCCCTTCCTTTCCCCAGCTGCCCGGAGAGGACACCTGGGTGCTCGCGGACGGCCGACACGTCGGCGACGGGTTCCCCTGGATGAGCGACGCGGACCGCGCGAGCTACCAGGCTCTCGACCGCGAGTTCGGCGAGCTGGCCGCCACGGTGGACCCGGATGACCCGTGGTCGCACCCGGAGGCAGAGCGTCTCGACCGTCTCTCGATGGCCGACTGGCTTCGCGACCGGGGCGCGACCCCGAACGTGGTGCGCGCGCGCGACCTGGCGATGCTCGCGCTGTCCGCCGAGTCGAACGAGCGCACCTCGCTGCTCGCCGAGCTGCGCAAGGAGGCCGCCGCCGGCGGCAACGGCTTCTACGACTACGAGGTCTGGGAGTGCAACCGCGTGGCCGAGGGCTCGGCGACCGTGGCCCTGCGGATGGCGGAGGAGCTCGGTCATCGCATCCGCTACGCCACGCCGGTCACGCGCATGCGGATCTCGCCGCAGGGCTGCGGCGTCACGACGGAGACCGGCGAGCGCTTCGAGGCGGACGCCGTCGTGTGCGCGCTCCCCGTGGGGCCGCTCCGACAGGTGAGGGTCGAGGGCGTGTCGGACGAGCGCATGGCCTCGCTCGACCGCCAGCGTCACGCCCTGGCCGCGAAGGTCGTGTTCGCCTACGAGGACTCCTTCTGGCACGCACAGGGCCAGAACGGCGACTGCTACTTCGAGACCGCGGTGATCGGCGGCACCTGGGTGCAGCGCGAGGGGATCATGTCCACGCTCGTCCCGCCGGAGCGCCTCGCCGCCTTCCTGACCACCTCCCAGGCGCAGCTCCAGGCCGAGCTGACGGAGGAGATGGTCGCGGCGTTCGGCGAGAGCGCGCGCGAGACGCAGGCCGTCTTCTTCCGCCGCTGGGGCATCGACCCGTGGACGCGCGGATACATCACCGGCTGGCGCCCGGGCGACGTGATGGCGGTCGGCCCCCTCCACGGCACCCACGAGCCGCCCTTCTACGTCTGCGGCTCGGACCAGTGGGTCTGCGGGTACATGGAGGGCGCGGTGCGCACCGGCCGCGGGGCCGCCTCCGCGGCGCTCGCTGACTTACGATAGATAAGTACATGCATGCGCCGGTTCCTGCCATGTTCGCGGGGCCTCGCCGCTGCGATAGTTGCACCTGCAAGCAGTTCCTCTCAAGCAGACAGGAGCAACATGATTTCCACCGCAACCGTCACCGCCGTGCCGACCGGCACCTGGAGCGTCGACCCGTCCCACTCGAACGTCGAGTTCTCGGTCAAGCACCTTGGTATTGCCACCGTACGCGGCAAGTTCGACCGGTTCGAGGGCACGCTCGAGATCGGCGAGGACCTCTCCTCGGCGCGGGCCTACGGCACCGTGCAGGCCGCCTCGGTCAACACGAACGACCCGCAGCGCGACGAGCACCTGCGCTCCGCCGATTTCTTCGGCGTCGAGGCCAACCCCGAGCTGAGCTTCGAGTCCACGGCGATCCGCCCGCTGGACGAGGAGACCTTCGAGATCGAGGGCGACCTCACCATGAACGGCGTGACCAACCCGATCACGCTGAAGGCTGAGATCCAGGGCACCGAGATCGACCCGTGGGACAACGAGCGCGTCGGCCTCGAGGTGACCGGCCAGCTGAGCCGCGGCGACTGGGGCATGACCTTCAACCAGGCGCTCGGTAGCGGCAACGTGCTCGTCTCGGACAAGGTCAAGCTGAGCCTCGACATCTCCGCCGTCAAGCAGGCCTAAGGTCCCTCCGGGCTCCGGGTAGTCTCGGCCGATGCGGGACCTCCTCCTGGAGCTGATGGATTCAGCGCAAGCGCGCGCCGGCTATGCCGACGCGCGCTTCGTGCGTTCCAGGACGGAACGGCTCTCCACCCGCAACGGCAGGCTCGACCAGCTCGACTCCGACGAGAGCGAGGGGATCGGGGTGCGCGTGCGGGTGGGCGGCGCCTGGGGCTTCGCCGCGGTGCGCGGCACGGAGCGCCGCGACGCCGAGGCCGCGCTGAAGCGCGCGCTCGCCATCGCGGAGGCGCAGCCGGCGGTCCCCGACGCCGGCCCGCTGGCGCCGGAGCCGCCGGCGCAGGGCGAGTGGGCCAACCCGGTGGCGCGCGACCCCTTCGAGGTCCCGCTCGAGGAGAAGCTCGCGATCCTGCTGGCCGCCGACGCCGGACTGCGGACCGAGCCTGGGGTGAACCTCACGCTCGCTCGCTTCTCGGCCTTCCAGACGGACAAGATCTTCGCCAGCACGGAGGGCGCCCTCTGCGAGCAGCGGATCACCGAGTGCGGCGGCGGCATCGCCGCCGTCGCCGTCGAGGGCAGCGAGAGCCAGATCCGCTCCTACCCCGCCTCCCACGGCGGCAACGTGGCCCAGGCCGGCTACGAGCACTTCCTCGGGCTCGAGCTGCCCGGCCATGCACCGCGCGTGGCATCCGAGGCGGTGGCGCTCCTCGGCGCGCCCGCGTGCCGGCCCGGCCGCGCCACGCTGATCCTCGCGGGCGAGCAGCTCGGGCTCCAGGTGCACGAGTCCGTCGGGCACGCGGTGGAGCTCGACAGGGTCCTCGGCCGCGAGGCCTCCTACGCGGGCACGAGCTTCGTGCCGGCGGACGGCATCGGCTCGATGCGCTTCGGCTCCGAGCGCTTGAACGTGACCGCCGATGCCACCAACCCGGGCGGGCTCGGCAGCTTCCGCTGGGACGACGAGGGCGTGGAGGGCCGCCCGCTGCCGATCGTGCGCGACGGCGTGCTGGCCGGCTTCCTGTCCTCCCGCGAGACCGCGGCCGAGATCGGGCTCGACCGCTCCGGCGGCTGCATGCGCGCCGAGAGCTTCGCCAGGCAGCCGATCGTGCGCATGACCAACCTGAACCTCGAGCCCGGCGAGGCCGGCACGCTGGACGAGCTGATCGCCGACACCGGCGAAGGGCTCCTGATCGAGACCAACCGCTCGTGGTCGATCGACAACCGCCGCCTCCACTTCCAGTTCGAGGGCGAGGCGGCCTGGGAGATCAGCGGCGGCGAGCGCGGCCGCCTCCTGCGCAACCCGAGCTACGCGGGCGTGACGCCCGAGTTCTGGGCCGGCTGCGACGCCGTCTGCTCCGCGAGCGAGTGGCGGCTCATCTCGCTGCTCGACTGCGGCAAGGGCGAGCCCGGCCAGGTCATGCGCGTGTCGCACGGCACCGCGCCGGCGCGCTTCCGGGACGTCGAGGTCGGCATGGCGTGAACACCCTCGAGGCCGCCGAGCGCGCGGCCTCGCACGGCGGGCCCGGCGCGCTTGCGCTCGTCACCCGCGAGCGCTCGCTGATGCTGCGCTTCGCGGCGAGCAGGCCCACGCAGTCGACCGCGGTCGACGACGTGACCGTGGAGCTGGCGGTGCCGCTGCGCGGGAACGTCGGGCGAGCCTCCACCAACGCGATCGACGAGCGGTCGCTCGCGGACTGCGCCGCCCGCGCCCGGCTCGCGGCTGAGGCCGCCGAGGCCACGCACGACGGCGACTTCCCGGGGTTCGGCCCGGACTACGACCTTCCCGCCCACCACGGCTTCGACGCTGCCACGGCGGAGCTCGACCCGGCGCCGGGCGGCGCGGCCCTCGCGGACGCGTTCGTGGTGGCGGAAGCCCACGGGCTCGAGGCGCACGGGATCTGGACGCCCGCGGAGGAGGAGCGCGCGTTCGCGACGAGCGAGGGCGGCGGGGCGCTCGACAGGACGACCAACGCCTTCATGAAGGTCATCTGCATCGCCCCGAGCGGTCGCAGCGGCTACGCCTCCCAGGCCTCGGTCGCGGCCGCCGACCTGGTGCCCGCCGAGCTGGCGGAGCGCGCCGCGCTGAAGGCGGCCGCGAGCGGCGACCCCGTCGAGCTGCCGCCCGGCGAGTACCCGGTGGTGTTCGAGCCGCAGGCGGTCGGCTGGCTGCTCGACCTGCTCGGTGAGACCGCGCTCAACGGCCTGGCGCACGCGGAGGGCCGCGGCGCCCTGGACGGACGGCTCCGGCAGCAGGTGGCCGCGCCGGCGATCAACCTCTCCGACTCGCCGGGCTACGGGCGGACGCTGCCGCGCGCCTTCGACGCCGAGGGCACCAGGAAGGCGCCGGTGCCGCTGATCCAGGACGGCGTGGCCTACGGCGTGGTCCACGACATCCGCAGCGCCACGAGCGCCGGAGCCGTCTCGACCGGTCACGCGCTGGCCCCGGGTGGCACCCCCGGCGGCCCTCACCCCACCAATCTGGTCCTCGCCGGCGGCGGTGCGGCGGACGAGGGCGAGCTCTGCTCGGTGGTCGAGCGCGGCATCTACGTGACGCGGCTCTGGTACGCGAACGTGGTGCGGCCCAAGGAGACGCTCATCACGGCCGTAACCCGCGACGGCACGTTCCTGATCGAGGACGGCAGGGTCACCCGCCCCCTGCGCGACCTGCGCCTCACCGACAGCGTGCTCGGCATCCTCTCGCGCGCGCGGGCGCTCACGCGCGAGCAGAAGCTCACGAGCGACGGCGAGTTCTACGGCCGCCGCTTCGCGTACGGCGTCGTCTGCCCCGCGCTGCGCGCGGACGCCGTGCGCTTCACCGGCGCGGCCGCCTAGATCTTCAGCAGGACGACCACGTTCGCCGCGAACAGCAGCGCGAAGAAGACCGTCCAGCGATTCAGGTTGCGCTCGACGAGCGAGCCGCCGCCGAAGGGGCCCGCGCCGGTGCCGACGCCGAAGGCGCCCGAGAGGCCCGCGTCCTTGCCGGAATGCAGCAGGATGAGCACGATGACGATCACCGCGAGGATCACCTGGAGGCCGCTGAGAATCGCTTGCATGGAGCCGGGAGGCTAGCGGAGCGCCTCTCGGCTAGCGGTCCATTCCGCCGCGGGGAGAGCGGCCCTCGAGCCGGTCGAGCTCGCGCAGGATCTCGATCGCCTCGCCCCGCAGCTCGCGATCGACCGCGCGCCAGTCGTCGCGCGAGAGCTTGCCCATGCGGTGGTCGAGCTCGGCGTCGCGGATCTCGCGGTACTTCGCCTCCTTCGCCGCGCTCAGCTCAGCCAGCCGCGTCTCCTCGCGGCGCTCCTCCTCACCGTGGCGGCGCAGCGGCAGCGTCAGGACGGCAGCGACCAGCGCGGCGAGAACGAGCAGGGCGAGCGCGTACTCCACGCCCAGGAGCCTATGCAGCGCCCGAGAGCTCTTGGCCGAGGCGGGCGGAGTAGAGCGAGCGCACCCGGCGCAGCCGCGCCTCCGGCGAGGGCCACGCCGCCACGAGCGCGCCCAGCACCACGATCGCGCCGCCGATCCAGATCCACGCGACGAGCGGCGAGGCGATGGCGCGGAAGGCGGCCGGCGGCGGGTCGCTGCGGTAGCGCTCGGCCAGGGCGGCGACTATCAGCGCCTGCACGTCGCCCGCCGAGTCCGCGAACTTGGCGTCGGCCTCCCGGATCGGCTTCTCGAGCGAGCCGATGTCCGGCCGCACCGCCATCCAGAGGTCCCGCGTGAGCCCCCAGCGCACGTCCACCTCGCTCGTGGCCTCGCCCTCGAAGAAGCGCGAGATCGTTCCGAGCGAGGGGTCGCCGCTCGCGTAGTAGTTGCGCGTCGGCCGCAGCACGAAGTGGCGGTCTTCCTTGCGCACGTCGAGCACGGCGCCGAAGGAGATCGGCGCGCCCGTCCCGGCCTGGTCGCCGCCGAGCTTCGCCGTCGCCTCGCGGTAGGTCACGCGGTAGCCGTTCACCTCGAAGGACTCGCCCGGCGAGAGCCGCACGTCGCGCTGGTCTACGAACGCGGAGGAGGCGGCCACTCCCAGGAACAGCAGGGCCATCCCGGCATGCGCGAGATAGCCGCCGTAGCGGCGCCGGTTGCGGCCCGTGAGGCCGGCGAGGGCCCGCGGCCAGGACTCGCCGGTCATGGTCCGCCGCGCGGCGGTGCCGCGCCCGAGCTCCTGCCCCACGACAGCGAGCACGAACGCCACCAGGCAGAACATGACGAGCGAGGCCGGGCTGTCCGCCGCGTCCGTGACGGCGAGCAGCGCGAGGAGCGCCAGGCCCGCCGCCGCGAGCGGCACGCGCAGGATGCGCGGCAGGGAGGAGGGCGTGACCCGCCGCCACGCCAGCACGGGGCCGATGCCGCTGAGCAGCACCAGCACGAGCGCCAGCGGAGTGACCAGCCGGTTGAACCAGGGCGGCCCGACGCTTGCCTCGGTGCCGGTGATCGCCTCGGAGATCAGCGGGAAGAAGGTCCCCCAGAGGATCACGAGGGCGAGCCCGACCAGCACGAGGTTGTTCAGCAGGAAGAAGGCCTCGCGCGAGAGCAGGGAGTCGAGCCGCGCCTCGGAGCGCAGGTCCGGGAGGCGGGCGATGATCAGCCCGGCTGAGACGGCGATCACCAGGCAGATGAAGACGAGGAACTGCACGCCGATCGTGGATGCCCCGAACGCGTGGATCGACTCGAGGATGCCGCTCCGCACCAGGAACGTGCCGAGCAGCGCGAGCGTGAACGTGGCGCAGATCAGCGACACGTTCCAGACCTTCAGCATCCCGCGCTTCTCCTGCACCATGATCGAGTGCAGGAACGCCGTGCCCACGAGCCAGGGCAGCAGCGAGGCGTTCTCCACGGGGTCCCAGGCCCAGTACCCGCCCCAGCCGAGCTCGGTGTACGACCAGAGCGCGCCGAGCATGATGCCGGTGCCGAGGAAGGTCCAGGCCACGAGCGCGAAGCGGCGCGTCGCCCGGATCCAGTCGGCGCCGGTGCGGCGCGCGACCAGCGCCCCGATCGCGAAGGCGAACGGGATCGAGAAGCCCACGTAGCCCGTGTAGAGCATGGGCGGGTGGATCATCATCGCCGGGTGGCGCAGCAGCGGGTTGAGGCCCGCGCCCTCGGCCGGCGGCGTCGCGAGCGTGTCGAAGGGGTTCTCCCAGCCCACCATCAGGAGCAGGAAGAACGCGGCGATGCAGCCGAGGACCGCCGTGGCGTAGGGCGCGATGTCGCGCAGCGAGCGGCGCGTTAGGAACAGCACCGCGGTCGAGAAGAGCGACAGCAGGGTCACCCAGAGCATCAGCGAGCCGTCCTGGGTGGCCCACACCGCGGTGACCTTGTAGAAGGTCGGCGTGTCCGTCGAGGAGCCCTCCGCCACGAGCGCGAAGGAGAAGTCCGAGCGCAGGAAGGCGACCTCGAGGATCGCGAACGCGACCACGCAGAGAGCGGCGACGCAGTAGATCGCGCGCCGCCCCGAGGTGGCCCACTCGCGCCGCCCGCTCCTGGCGCCGTAGACCGAGGCGCCCGCGGCGTAGAGCGCCGTCAGCAGCGCGATGGCGAGGCAGGCGGAGCCGACGCCGGCCACGTCAGCTCTGCTGCTTTTCCTCGGTGAACTTCGAGGGGCACTTCGTGACGAGCGAGTCGCGCTCGGCCACGAACGTGCCGTTCCGGAGCTCGCCGGACACGATCACCTCGCGCCCCTCGCGGAAGGGGTCGGGCACCACGCCGGTGTAGGTCACGGGCACCGACTCGCTGCCGTCGCGGTCGCGGATGCGGAAGCGCAGGTCGTCGCCCCGGTGCTCGATCGAGCCGTTCACCACGTTGCCGGTGACCTCGTACGAGCGACCCGGCTTGATCTCGCTCGGCTTGCTGGCCTCCGTGGAGGCGCTGAAGCTCGTGTAGATCAGCGCCGTGGCCAGCAGGAGCGCGGCGCTGAGCGCCACGACAAGCCGCAGCTTTCGCTTTCGCGAGGGGTCCATTCGCCCCGGATGCTAGCGGCGGCTCAGCGTTGGCTCGGATGGCCCTCGCCCGGCCAGGGCGCGAGCAAGAGGATCAGGCGCGCGTCGCTCGTGGCGCGGACCTCGTGGGGCTTCTGCGGCTCGAAGTGCGCCACGAGGCCGCAGCCGCCCGAGACGGTCTCGCCGTTCTCCTCGAGCTCCACCTCGCCGGCCGCGACCACGAGCCAGGCGCGCTCGTGTACCTGGTGCTCCTGGAGGCGCTCGCCGGCCGGCAGGTTGATCGCGATCACGCGCGCCTCGGGGTCCGTGCGCAGGACCTCCGGCTGGTGCGGCTGGACGTCGAGCGAAGGAATGTCCCAGGTCTCCATGCCCGGGGAATCTACTCAGCGCCTGGCGGTTCGGCGAAGCGCCCCTCCCCGAATTACCCGGATTCGCCCCCATGCGTCACTTCTTTCTCGCGCTCCGCTCGGCGTGCCATCCACTCCGACCCGGGATGGTCGGTGAGGCCGTGAGCGATGATCGAGGCGAGCACGGCCAGCCCCGCGATGTTCGCGATCCGCTCGCCCTCGGGCGCCGACGAGCCGAGCACGAACAGCGCGAAGGCCATCGTCGCGACGCCCTTCGGGCCGAACCAGGCCATGAAGGCCTTCTCGGCCGTGTCGGCCTGGCGGCTGCCGGCCAGCGACGCGAACACCGCGACCGGCCGCGCCACCAGCAGGGTGAAGGCCACGATCGCCACGGCCGCCCAGCCGTCGCCGAACAGGCCGTCGAGCGTGATGATCGCGCCGAAGACCAGGAACACCCCCAGCTTGACCACCTCGAGCAGGTCCTCGGAGCGGGCCTCGAAGCACTTGCGGATGTCGGGCCGCCAGATGCCGAGCGCGATGGCTGCCACGAAGACCGCGATGAAGCCGTTGCCCTCGGGCGGCAGCGTGGCCGTGCCGTACGCCGCGAACGCCACGCCGAGCGCGTACATGGCCTTCTGGTGCGCGCTGATCGAGTGTCCGAGGGCGGTCGTCCGCGGCATCAGGCGCGACGCGAGGAAGGCGACCACGAGGCCCGACACGAGGCCGACCAGCACGTCCTGGAGCACGAACTGCCACCAGACGAAGTCCTCGCTGCCCGCGGCGGCGGCCGTGAAGGCGAGCACGGCGGGCAGCGCCAGGCCGTCGTTGAGGCCGGACTCGAGGTTGAGCGAGTGGCGGATCAGCCGCGGGACGCGCGGGTTGGTGACCACCGCAGACGAGAGCACGGGGTCCGTGGGCGAGAGCAGCGCCCCCACGAGGAACGACTCGGTCCAGTCCAGATCGGTGAGCGCGTGGGTCACGAGCGCCACGAGCACGGCCGTGAGCGGCATGGCGAGCGCGAGCTTGCGCAGCGGCAGGTGCCAGGCGTCCTGGAGCATCTCCTGCTCGACCTCGAGCCCGTCGCGAAACAGAATCAGGATCAGCGCGACGACGGCGAGCCCCTGCACGAAGCCGGACGTGGGCTCCAGCTCCAGCACCCCGAGGCCGCCCTCCCCGAGCGCGAGGCCGGCCAGGACGAACAGCGCGGCCAGCGACAGGAAGGTCCGCCTGGCCAGCCCTGAGACGAGCGCGCCGAAGACCATCAGCAGGCCGAAGACGGCGAGCGGCGCGTCGAGGAACTCGACCCCTCCTGCGAGCGGCGGCACGCGCCAACTGTGCCAGACAGGATCCTCACATCCGGCTACGGTGATGGCCGTCATGCGGCGCGCACCGGCACTCGCCACATCGCTCCTGGCCCTGGCGGCCCCCTCGGCAACCCTCGCGGCGGACGGGCCACCGCGCCAGCGCATGCTGTCCAGCGGATGGGAGATGCGCGTGGAGCCGGCCGCCCCGGCGCCCCCGCAGGAGGCGCCGCCCGAGGAGACGGCCCCGGAGGGGGCCGGTCCCGCGGCGCCGGCCACGGCGGCGGGCCTCGCGGCGCAGGCGCCCGGCGAGTGGCGCCGCACGACGGTCCCGAGCGTCTTCGACGCGCGCGCGCTGCCGTCGCTCTATCCGGGGACGGTGCGCCGCTACCGGCTGCGCTTCGAGGGCCCGGCCACTCCGCGCGGCTTCAGCTGGCTGCTGCGCTTCGAGAGCATCCGGCGCAACGCCGCCGTGATCCTGAACGGGCGCCGCATCGGCCGGAACGTCGACCCCTATACGCCGTTCAGCGTCGAGGCCCGCGGCCTGAGGCCGGGCCGGCAGAACGAGCTCGTGGTGATCGTCGACGGCCGCAAGAACCCGGACCTGCCCGAGGGCTGGTGGAACTGGAACGGGATCGTGCGGCCGGTGGAGCTCGTGCCGGCCGGGCCGGCGCACGTGGAGGACCTCGGCACGCTGTCGCGGGTGCGCTGCAGGGGCCCGGCGCGGGGCTGCCGCGCCGAGCTGCTGCTCGACGGCATGCTCGAGCGGCGCGCGGCTCGCTCGATCGCGCCGGCGCTCGACGTGAGGCTGCGCGCGCCGAGCGGGCGCGTGGTCACGCGCAGCTTCCGGCTGCCGCGGCAGCGCTCGAAGGAGCGCCGCGTCCAGCTGTCACTGCGCGTGCCGGCACCGGAGCTGTGGTCGCCGGACGCGCCGCGGCTCTACACGGCGGAGATCGCCCTCCGCGAGCGCGGGCGCGTCGTGCAGCGCGAGCGCCGCCGCGTGGGCCTGCGCTCGGTCGAGGTCAAGCAGGGCCACCTCTGGCTCAACAACCGCCGCATCCAGCTGCGCGGGGCGTCGATCCACGAGGACATGCCGGGCTCCGGGGCGGCCCTCACCGGAGCGGACATGGACCGGATGGTCGCTGACCTGAAGGACCTCGGCGCGAACGTCACGCGCGCCCACTACCTGCTGAACGAGCGCCTGCTGGCCCGCTTCGACCGCGCGGGGATCCTGGTCTGGAGCCAGGCCCCGATCTGGCAGCGCGACCACGGCGCCCAGCTGCTCTTGCGCCCGAAGGAGCGCGAGCGCGCCCTGCTCACCGTCCGGCGCACCGTGACCGCCGCTCGCAGCCACCCGTCGGTGCTGACCCACTCGGTCGCCAACGAGCTGACCTTCACTCCCGACGACAAGCCGGGCACGGAGCGCTTCCTCCTGGCGGCTCAGGCGCAGGCGCGCGACCTCGACCCGACGCTCCCGATCTCGCTGGACATCAAGGGACGCCCGGGGTACGCCGAGCAGTTCACCTACCACTCGTTCGACATGATCGGGCTGAACCAGTACTTCGGCTGGTACAGGTGGGTGGAGGACTTCGACCTGCTCGAGCCGTACATCCGCGAGCTGCGCGACCTCTACCCGGGCAAGGCGATCGTGATGACCGAGTGGGGCGCCGAGGGCAGGCCCGAGCTCGCGAAAGCGCCGGCCGACCTGAAGGGCGGC
>DASQER010000317.1:0-6075 GCA_035633575.1 Thermoleophilaceae bacterium | reverse complement strand
CTCGTACCTCACTGGACGCAGCCGCAAGCCGGTATCCAGACCAGCGACAATTACGCGGATGGAATCGGCTTCCTCTCGGAGCTCGACCGGACGATTCCACAATGCTTTAGCAGGAGACATGCTGTAGATATTTGTAAAGCGTGTTCACAAGTGAAGCATTATGCCCTTCCGTTAGGTCAGAAAACAAGGCTGCAAGCCGCGACCCAGCCGCCTTGCCAGCGCGGTGCGCTCGTCGGGGCTCTGCTCGCGCCTACCCGCGTGCGCCGGCCGCGCCTGCCGCCGCCGGGGCGCCGGCCGGGGCGCCCACCGGGTCCTGGGAGAGCTTGTTGGCGAGGTACACCGGGATGATCGACAGCAGGATCAGCATCAGGCCGACCACGTTGACGATCGGCAGCTGGTTCGGCCGGGCGTAGTTGGTGAAGATCCAGATCGGCAGGGTCTGCTCGCTCCCGATCGTGAAGGTGGTGACGATGATCTCGTCGAGCGAGAGGGCGAACGCCAGCAGCCCGCCGGCGACGAGAGCGGTGCGCAGCGTGGGGAACGTGATGTACCGGAAGGTCCTCCACGAGTCGGCGCCGAGGTCCATCGAGGCCTCCTCCAGGGAGGTGCCGCTCCTGCGCAGCCGGGCGACCGCGTTGTTGAAGACCACCACGATGCAGAAGGTGGCGTGGCCGACGATCACCGTGAGCAGCGAGAGGTCCACGCCGAGCACCTGGGTGAAGGTCGCGTTCAGCGCCATGCCGGTGACGATGCCGGGCAGGGCGATCGGCAGGACGATCAGGAACGAGATCGTCTCCCGGCCGAAGAAGCGGTAGCGCGAGACCGCGAGCGCCGCCAGCGTCCCGAGCAGGAGCGCGAGCGCCGTGGCGCCAAGCGCCGCCTGGATCGAGGTCCAGAGCGCCTCGCGCACGCCGGGGTTGTTGACGGCGCGGTCGAACCACTCGAGCGTGAACCCGTCGACCGGCCACGCCTGCGAGCGCGACTCGTTGAACGCGTAGATCGCGATCACGACCAGCGGGACGTAGATGAACGCGAGGGTGATCGCGGACCCGATCCGCAGCACCCAGCGCACGCCGTTCGAGATGTGCATCAGCCGGGCCTCACAGCGACTCGAACGCGCCCAGCCGGCGCGCGATCAGGAGGTACACGATCATGATCGCCACCGGAACCGTCGCGAACGCCGCGGCCAGCGGCAGGTTGTTCGCGATGCCGACGTTGGCGTAGACCACGTTGCCGATGAACTGCGTGCTCGACACGAGCGTCGGCGCGATGTAGTCGCCGAGCGTGAGCGAGAAGGTGAAGATCGACCCGGCCACGACCGCCGGCAGCGCCAGCGGCACCACCACCCGGCGGAACGTCATCCACGGACGCCCGCCGAGATCGCCCGACGCGTCGAGCATCGAGTTCGGGATCCGCTCGAGCCCCGCGTAGATCGGCAGCACCATGAACGGCAGCCAGAGGTAGGAGAAGACCAGCCAGGTGGCGACGTTCCCGAAGCCCGGGCCCTGCAGCCCGAACGGGTCGAGCGCCCAGTTCACGATGCCGTCGTTCTGCAGCATGATCCGCCAGGCGTAGACCTTCACCAGGTAGCTCGACCAGAGCGGCATCAGCACCGCCACGACGAGCAGCGCCCGCACCCGCGGCGAGGCCACCTTCGCCATGTAGAAGGCGATCGGGAACGCCAGGATCGCGTCGGTGATCGTCACGAGCGCGGCGATCAGCACCGTGCGCAGCACGATGTCCCGGTAGACCGGGGTCTCGATCAGCTCCTTGAAGTTCTGGAGCCCGGGGTCCTGGACGATCTCGCCGCTGAACGTGTCGAGCTGCCAGAGCGACGCGACGAAGAGGACGGCCAGCGACCCCAGGTATGCGATCAGGAGCCAGCCGACCGGCCCCGCCAGCAGCATCGAGAGCTGCAGGCGGGGCCGGCGCCAGAGGTATCTGGCTACTGCGGCCAGCTGGTGAGCTCCCTCACCCCTTGATCTCCGTCCAGGCCTTGACCCACTCGGAGTAGTCCATGCAGACCGCCCCGCGGTCGTCGCCGCACTCCTTACGCGGCGTCGTCCAGTAGGCGACCTGGTCGAAGTACGCCTCGTCATCCGCGTGGAAGGTCTTGCAGTGATCCTTCACGGCGGTCAGGGCGCAGGACTTGCTGTTCGACGGGGCCTCCCCGTACCACTCGGCCACCGCGGCGTTCGCCTTGGGGCTGATGATGTGGTCCATCCACTTGTACATGCAGTTCGGGTTCTTGGCCTCGGAGGAGATCATCCAGGTGTCGGACCACCCGGTGGACCCCTCCTTCGGCAGGATCGCCTCGACCGGCGGCGACTTCTTGTCGCCCTGGACGAGGTTCGCGATCACCTGCCAGGTGGTCCCGGCCACGGAGTCGCCGGACGTGAACGCCGCCTGCTCCTTCGTGTAGTCGGACCAGTACTCGCCGATCACCTCGCGCTGCTGCTTGAGGAGGTCGACCGTCGCCTGGAACTGCTTGTCGTCGAGCTCGTAGACGTTCTCGATCCCGAGGTCGGGCTGAGTGGCCTTCAGGTAGAGCGCGGCGTCCGCCATGTAGATCGGGTTGTCGTACGCCGTGATCTTGCCCTTGTGCGGCTGGCTCGCATCGCCGCCCCAGACGACCGACCACGAGTCGGGCGCCGGCTTGACGACGTCCTTGTTGTACATGAGCAGGTTCGCGCCGCGGCCGTGCGCGACGCCGTAGGTCACGCCGTCGACCGTGTTGTGCGGCTGGTCCTTGAGCGAGTCGAAGACGTCCGCGTAGTTGGGGATCAGGTCGGTGTTGACCGGGTCGACGTCGCCGCCCGCGATCAGGCGCAGCGTCGCGTCCCCGGACGCCGACACGCCGTCGTACTTGCCCGTGCGCATCAGCGTGACCATCTCGTCCGAGGTGTTGCCGATCTTCGTGTTGACCTTGCAGCCGGTCTGCTTCGTGAAGTCGGAGACCCAGTCGACGGCCGGGTCGGTCGAGCCGTCCTCGACGTAGCCGGCCCAGGCGATCAGGTTCACCTCGCCCTCGCCCTTGCCGACCTTCTTCAGGGCGTCGCCGCCGCCTCCGCCGCCTCCGCCGCTTCCGCCGCCTCCGCCGTCGTCGTCACCGCAGCCGGCCGCGGTGAGCGCGGCCAGCGCCAGCGTCAGGACGGCGAGAACTGCCCACCATCGTCGGGGGTGTTCGGTCACGTCGGTCCCTCCTCTTGGGTTTGTTCCTGCGAATCCGGGATCGCGTACGCGTGCTCGCCGTGCCATCCGACGCGCACCCGGCGGCCCCTCTGCTCGAGCGCCTCCTGCGAGGACATCTCGAGGTTCTGGCGGACGACCTGCAGCTCGCCGCCCTCGTCCAGCTCGATCACGAAGCGGGTGACCATCCCGGCGTACGAGACGTCCCGGATGCGGCCCTCCTCGACGCGCAGCCCGTTCGCGGACTCGGAGCCCTCCAGGATCCGCACCTTCTCGGGGCGGATCGTGAAGCGCTTCCCGTCGCGCTCGACGATGTTCGACACTCCCACGAACCCCGCGACGAACTCGTTCGCCGGGTGCTCGTAGACCTCCGCGGGCGGGCCGACCTGCTCGATGCGCCCGTCGCTGAAGACGGCCAGGCGGTCGCTCATCGTGAGCGCCTCCTCCTGGTCATGGGTCACGTACACGAAGGTGATGCCGACCTCGCCCTGGATCGTGCGCAGCTCGTGCTGCATCTGCTGGCGCAGCTTCAGGTCGAGGGCGCCGAGGGGCTCGTCGAGGAGCAGCACGCTGGGGCGCTTCACGAGCGCGCGCGCCAGCGCGACGCGCTGGCGCTGGCCGCCGGAGAGCTGGCCGGGCCGGCGGTCCTCGTAGCCGGCGAGGCGCACCATCTCGAGCGTCTCGGCGGCGCGCCGGCGGCGCTCCTCCTTGCCGACCTTCGCGATCCGCAGGCCATATTCGACGTTCTCGCCCACGGTCATGTGGGGAAAGAGCGCGTAGTCCTGAAAGACCGTGTTCACGTCGCGCTCGTAGGGAGGCAGGTCCGTCACGTCGCGTCCCGCCAGCTCTACCCTTCCGTCATCAGGCCGCTCGAAGCCCGCGATCATGCGCAGGCATGTCGTCTTCCCCGACCCGGACGGCCCCAGGAACGTGAAGAACTCGTCCTCCAGGATGTCCAGGTCGACTCTGTCCACCGCGACGACCTCGCCGTACGTCTTGCGAGCTCCGGCCAGGCGCACAGCAGCGTCCCCGTTATGGGTCATCGCGCAGTCTTGTACACCCTGGAGCGGTGGTTGTGCGAGTTCTTGAGGCCAATTTGCTCCAGGTCGTCCAAATGACGGAGCGCGCGTTCGCCCTGGTGGTGATTCTGCTCGTCGGCGCGCCTCCGGCCCAGGCCGCGCCGATCTCCGCCCACGCCATGGTCCACGCCTGCTGCACTCCGGCGGCGATGAAGGAGCGCATCTTCGCGGAGGCGGAGGGCCTGGGCGCCGAGTACATCCGCGTGGACGTCGAGATGAGCGCGATCTTCGAGGGGCCCGGCGGCGTGGAGCGCGACAGCCCCGACTGGAGCGGCCTCGACGAGGTGATGGAGCTGTCGGACGAGCACGACCTGCCTGTGCTCGGGGTCCTGCTCGCCCCGCCGGCCTACATCTCCACCTGCCCGGAGCGCTGGCCGGACTCGGGCCGCTGCGCGGCCGCGGACCCCGAGGAGTTCGGCCGGCTCGCCGGGGAGATCGCCGAGCACTCCGGCGACACGGTCCGGCACTGGGAGGTCGTGAACGAGCCGGACGGCAAGTGGGCGTTCGAGGGGACGGCGGAGGAGTACGCGCGCATGCTGAGCGCCGCCTACGACGGCATCAAGTCCCGCGTGCCGGAGGCGCGGGTCGTCCTCGGAGGCATCATGCGGCCGCACGACCCCGCCTGGCTCGCGCGCGTGTTCGCCACGCCGGGCGCAGACGCCGTCCACAAGTTCGACATCGCGAACGTGCACCTGCGCGGGCCCGTGGGCGCCGTCGTCCGCCGCTATCTGGACTTCCGCGCCTGGCTCGGCGCGCAGGGATTCACCGGCCCCCTGTGGGTCACCGAGCACGGCTATCCCGCGGACCCCCCCTACCAGGCCGATCCCGCCTTCACCAGCGGTGACACCGCCCAGGCCGGCTACCTGACCCAGTCGCTAGTGGGGCTGGGCGAGGCGGGCGCGGAGCAGGTGTTCGTGACGCTGCGCGACAACCTCGACGGCGAGTACGCAACTGAGGGCCTCGTGCACATCGACGAGGCGCCCGCGCCCGTCGCCGCCAGGCGCGAGTCGTTCGCCGCGGTGCAGCGGCTCGCCGAGAGCTGGGACCAGGTGATGGCCTGGCGGCAGGAGCAGCGCGAGAACGAGCACCTGATCCGGATGCACCTGGCCAGCGCGTCCGTTTCGGCAAGCGAGGCGAGGACCGCGCGGACGAAGTTCCACCTGGCGCGAGCACTCGTGCACGACGCGCAGGACGCCCTCGCGAACGCTCCGCGGTCAGCGCGGGTGCGGAAGCTGCTGGCGCGAAGGCTTGCGCGCGGCCGCGCGCTCGTGGCTGGGCGGAGCACCGTGATGCTCTGGCACAGCGGCTACGCGAGGTGGCAGCGTGAGCGCGCCTACGTGCGCGCGCTCGCGGTCGAGTCGCTGAAGCGGCAGATCGCCGGCGCGTAGCAGCGCAAGCGCCGGGCGGTGCCCGGCGCGCAGCGACCGCTTCAGCCGGCCGGGCGGCGGACCGGGATGCGCACGCTGCGCTCCCCGGCCTTGCGTGGCGTTAGCGCCTGCGAGGGCGGCTCGTAGAGCACCAGCTCGTGCCTGAAGGAGCGCCGCACCCGCTCGAGCTCCTCGGCCAGCTCCTCGCGGACCCGCTCGGCCTGCCGCTCGAGGTTGCGCATCCGGCGGCGCATGCGCTCGATCTCCTCCTCGAGCTCGAACACCCGCTCGACGCCGGCGAGGTTCATGCCGAGCTCGCCCGTGAATTCCTGGATGCGCCGCAGGCGCTCCACGTCCTCCTGCGAGAAGAGGCGAGTGTTCTTCGGCGAGCGCTTCGGGGTGATGAGGCCGCGCGCCTCGTAGATGCGCAGCGTCTGCGG
>DASQER010000316.1:0-4068 GCA_035633575.1 Thermoleophilaceae bacterium | reverse complement strand
CGCTACAGCGAGGCGAGCGCCCTCATCGACGAGGCGCGCGCACTGGCCACCCGCAACCTGCGCGCCCTGCGCGACGAGATCGTCGACCTCGGCCCGTACGCCTTCCAGGAGATCAGCTTCGACACGGCGATCGAGAGCTGCCTACCCGTCTGGCAGCGCCGCTACGGGTTCGAGGTGGGGCTCGCCATCGAGCGCATCGCGCTGCCGCCCGACATGGCAGGCGACCTGTTCCGGATCGCGCAGGAGGCGGTGGTGAACGCCGGCCGCCACGCCGAGGCGAAGGCCGTGTCGATCTCGCTCCGGACGGTCGGCTCAGAGGTGGAGCTGCGGGTAGCCGACGACGGCCATGGCTTCGACGGCACGGACCCGCTCGGCTTGGGCGAGCCGGGGCACCTCGGCCTTGCGAGCATGCGCGAGCGCGCGGAGCTGATGGACGGGAGGCTCGAGATCGAGTCGTCGGAGCGCGGGACGCGCGTCCTGGTGCTGGCGCCGCTGCGCGCGCCGGGCGCGCTGCGCGCCTAGATCCAGCCGCGCTCGGTGGCGATCAGGACCGCCTGCGCGCGGTCGACCGCGCCGAGCTTCGCGTACGTGTTGTGGAGGTGCGTGCGCACCGTGCTCGTCGAGAGCTCGAGCTCGTGCGCGATCTGCTTGTAGACCTTGCCCTCGGCCAGGCGCTTCAGCACCTCGACCTCGCGGGCCGAGAGCGGGCACGGGTCCACGTTGCGCTTGGCGTTGCCGGTGCCCTGCGGAAGCTCGTACATCACGGAACGGAGCTGCTCGGTGGTGAGGCCGCAGGCGCGGGCCGCGTGGAGAAGCTGCTTGGGGTTGACCGTCTGGCCGTGGCCGTAGTGGGCCAGCATGTCGGCCAGTCGGACGAGAGCGGCCTCGCCCTCGGCGTCGTCGGCGTGGTGGCGCTCGATGGCCGTGGCCAGCCGGTTCGGCAGGGCCCAGCGGCGGGCGAGCACGCCGCCCACCAGCGCGTGGTCGACACCGAGCTCGAGGCGCTCCTTGTGCAGTCGCTCCTCGGGGGTGCGGGCCGCGCCGTGGATCTGCGACGGGTAGCCGGGATACGCGTGGGTCAGGACGAGCTTGCCGATGTCGTGCAGCAGAGCGGAGACGAGGAGCTGGTCGCGGTCGTCGTACTCCATCTCGCGCGCGACACGGTCGGCGGCGGACTGGGTGGCCACGGCGTGGAGCCGGAAGCGCTCCGGCATCAGGTCCCACCCGGGCGTGCGCTCGAAGAAGTCGAAGGTGGCGGTGCGCGCGGCGAGCGTCTCGACGCCCTCCGGCGAGAGGATCTCGACCGCCTCGGGGATGCTCGCGATCTTGCCCTTCTTGCGCTGGGCCGTGCGGTTCGCGATGCGCAGCACGGTGATCACGAGCGCGACGTCGGACTCGACCGCCTGCACCACCTCGCCGACCGAGGAGCGATCCTCGCGGACCACCCGCAGAACGCGGTTGCGCGACTCCGCTAGGGCCGGAAATGCCTCGAGCGCCTCGAACGCGGCGGTGAGCCGCCGGCCGTGGCCTTCGTTGTGACGCGCGGCAGCCGAATCCTGGCCGCCACCCCGCTTGATGGAGGGTGAGGCTTCCACAGTCACCCCCGATATCGGCAGGCCTGGACGAAAGGTTGAGGCCTTTCGTTTACGTGGGCTCGGATTCCGCCTTGCGAAGCGCGTTGTCGATACGGGAGAGCGTCTCGTCACGCCCCAGCGCCGCGACCGACTCGAAGATTCCGGGGGACACCGTTGTACCCGTGAGGGCCACCCGGATCGGCTGGAAGACCTCCTTGGGCTTCACCTCGAGGTCATCCACGAGAGCGCGCAGAACAGACTCCACCTGCTCTGTCGCGAACGGATCCGGTGCGGCCGCGAGCACCTCCCGGATGCGGATCAGGTGCTGCGACCCGCCCCACTGGCTCCAGGCCTTGTCCTGATAGGAGCTGGGACGCTCCACCAGCGGGCCGGCCAGCTCCCAGAAGTCGGCGAGCGTCTGCATCTTCTCCTGGCTGATCGCCACGACCTCCGGCGGGATCTCCCGGCCGCAGAACTCCTCCAGGCGCCGGTGCAGCTCCTCCACCGGCAGCTCGCGCATGTAGCGCCCGTTCATCCAGCGCAGCTTCTGCTCGTCGAAGATGGCCGGATTCTTCGAGACCCGCTCGAGCGCGAAGCGCTCCACCAGCTCGTCGGTGGTCATCAGGGTCGTCGTCTCGTCGTAGCCCCAGCCGAGCAGCGCGATGTAGTTGCGCACCGCCTCGGGCAGGTAGCCGGACTCGCGCACCTCCCGCACCGACGCCGCCCCGTGGCGCTTCGAGAGCTTCTTGCCGTCGGGCCCGTGGAGGAGCGGGATGTGCGCGTAGACCGGCGGCTCGGCGCCGAGCGCCCTCAGGAGCATCAGCTGACGCGGGGTGTTCGACACGTGGTCCTGCCCGCGGACCACGTGGGTGATCCCCATGTCGCGGTCGTCGACGGCCACGGCCAGGTTGTAGAGCGGGCTCCCGTCCGAGCGCTGGACCACGAAGTCCTTGATCGCGGAGTACGGGTTCGTGACGTCGCCGAGGACGACGTCGTGGAAGCTGATCTCGCCCTCCTCCGGCACGCGGAAGCGCACGGCGCCCTCGTCCTCGTACGCGTGCCCCGACTCGAGCAGCTGGGAGACGGCCTCCGCGTGCCGCTCGCGCCGCTCCCACTGCGAGATCGGGCCCTCGTCCCAGTCCAGGTCGAGCCAGCGCAGGGCGTCGAGGATCTGCTCCACGTTCTCGGGCGTGGAGCGCTCGCGGTCGGTGTCCTCGATGCGCAGCACGAACTGGCCGCCCGAGCCTCGCGCGAGGAGCCAGTTGTACAGTGCCGTCCTCGCGCCGCCGATGTGCAGCACGCCTGTTGGAGAAGGCGCGAAACGTACCCTCATCGGCAGCGATGCTAGTTGGAGCACACGTATCCACGGCAGGCGGCCTCGTGCAGGCGCACGAGCGCGCCCTCGAGCGCGGCTGCGAGGCGATGCAGGTGTTCAACCAGTCGCCGCGCCAGTGGCGCCCCACGCGCTGGAAGCCGGACGACGTGGCCGAGTTCCTCGAGCTGAGGAGCTCGAGCCCGGTCAAGTCGGTCACCATCCACGCGGTCTACCTGATCAACCCGGCCACCAAGGACGCCGAGATGCGCAGGAAGTCGGCCGACTCGCTCATCCACGCGCTGCGCATGGGCGACGAGATCGAAGCCGACGGCGTGGTCCTCCACCCCGGCTCGACCGTCGGCGAGCCGCACGAGGAGGCGCTGCCGCGGGTGGGCGAGATGCTGAAGCACGCGCTGTCCGAGTCCGACGCCTGCCCGCTGCTCCTGGAGAACACCGCCGGCGCGGGCAACACGCTCGGGCGCTCCTTCGAGGAGTTGCGCGAGCTGATCGACCTCGCCGGCGGGCACAGGCGGATCGGGCTCTGCCTCGACTCCTGCCACCTGCTCGCGTCGGGTTTCGACATCACGACGGCCGACAAGCTGGCCGAGGTCGTCGACCGCTGCGTGAAGATCGTCGGCCTCGAGCGCCTGCGCTGCCTGCACGTGAACGACTCGCTCACCCCGCTCGGCTCGAACCGCGACCGCCACGCCCCGCCCGGCGACGGCGAGCTCGGCCCCCGCGGCTGCGCGGCCTTCCTCTCAGAGCCGCGCTTCGAGAAGCTGCCGGCCCTCTTCGAGGGCCCCGGCGTAGAGGGCAAGGCGCCCGAGAAGGCGGACGTGGACAAGCTGAAGCAGCTGCGCGCCCAGGGCCTGCGGGCGCGCAAGCGCCGCCGCTGACGGCGGCCGCTGACGGGCGCCCCGGCGTCAGCGGATCAGGCGCCGCGGGATCTCGACCACGCGGTCGATGACGGCTCCCTGCAGGAATTCGGGAAGCCGCGCCGACGGCGGGGTCGAGCCCGTTATCCGGATGATCGGCATCTTGGCCGGCGTGAGGTCGCCGTTGCGGTCGAAGCGGAAGCTGCCGAGGATGCCATCCTTCACGCGGCTCGCCTTGAGCTGCTCGAGCACCGACTCGCGCGTCCCGTCGGAGCGAGCGATCGCGCGGAGAACGAGCTCAGTC
>DASQER010000315.1:0-4024 GCA_035633575.1 Thermoleophilaceae bacterium | reverse complement strand
CACATGGCACCGCACGCTGGTCTACTTCGGCCTCGCCGAGGAGGAGGATCCGCGCTACGAGGCGATCCCGGAGCCCGAGCCGGAGGCCGAGCTCGAGGATCGCTACCGGGAGCGGCCGAACGTGCGCCGGCTCCAGCGCCGGCGCCGCGACGAGTTCGACGACATCTTCGCCGACGAGCCGCGCGGCGGAGGCCGCGAGACGCGCGTGCTGCGCCCGGTGGGCGGCAACGGCGGCTCGCGTGCGGGCGGGGACATCCAGGTCCACCTGGTGATCCCCAAGAGCTTCAACGACGCCCAGCAGATCGCCGACCAGTACAAGGACGGCGTGCCGGTGATCCTCAACCTCCAGAGCAGCGACACGGACCTCTCGAAGCGGCTGATCGACTTCGGGTCCGGTCTCACCTATGCGCTCGACGGCGGCATGCAGCGGATCGCCGACAAGGTGTTCCTGCTCACCCCGCGCAACGTCGAGGTGTCCGCGGAGGACCGGGCGCGGCTGATCGAGAAGGGCTTCTTCAACCAGTCGTAGTGCGCAAGCGCCCGGCGGTGCCGGGCGCGCAGCGACGGGCTTCGCCGGGCTGGCCGCCGGATAGGCTTCCGGCGGCATGAGGTTCGGTCTCATCGGGGCAGGGAACATGGCGTCCGCGCTGGCGCGCGGCATCGGCGAGCCCGTGCTCGTGCACGACCTCGATGGGGCCAAGGCGACGGCGCTCGCGGCGGAGCTCGGCGGCGAGGCCGTCGGCTCGAACGCCGAGCTGGCCGAGCGCGCCGACGTGGTGATGCTCTGCCACAAGCCGAAGCAGCTCGAGGAGGTCGCGGCGGAGGTCGGCGGCCGGGCGCAGGTGGTGGTCTCGATCCTGGCCGCTACGACGACCGCGCAGCTCGCGGCGGCCTACCCCGGGGCGGCGATCTACCGCTTCATCCCGAACATGCCGACCGAGGTGCGCCGCGGCGTGCTCTGCTACGTGGCGGGCCCCGGCGCCGCCGAGGGCCCGGAGGACGAGATCCTGGAGCTGATGGGGCGCACCGGCGCCGTGATCCGCCTCGACGACGAGCCGCTGATCGAGCCGGCAATGGCTCTGATGAGCTGCGGGCCGGCGTTCATGGCGCTCGTGGCCGAGAGCTTCGCGGAGGCAGGCGCGGCGCACGGGCTCGACCCGGACGACGCCATGCGCATGGTGATTGAGACGATGGGCGGCACGGCTGACTACCTCGCACAGCACGACTACGACGGCCCGGCCCTGCGAGCGCGGGTCGCGACGCCCGGCGGCACCACCGAGCGCGGGCTGATCACGCTCGAGGAGCGCGGGCTGCGCGAGCTCTCGCGCGCGGCCGTGGACGCCGTGGTGGAGGCCACGAGGTGAGCGTCTTCCTCGCGATCTCGCGCGTGGACGTGGCGGACTACGTCAACACGCTGATCGTGGTCTACCTCGTGCTGATCTTCGTCCGGATCATCATGAGCTGGGTCCCGCGGATGCCGTACAACCGCTACCTGGCGGCGTTCCTGAAGTTCGTCAGCGACGTGACGGACCCCTACCTGAACCTCTTCCGGCGCATCCTGCCGCCGGTCCGCATGGGCCCCGGCGCGCTCGACCTGAGCCCGATCGTCGCCACCTTCGTGCTGATCATCGTCGGCACGATCGTGGTGAGCCTCATCAAGGGGTGAGCAGGGCAGGCCCGGCCGCGGCGATCGCCGCCGCCGGGCTGGTTGTGGCGGCGGACCAGGTCACCAAGCAGCTCGCCATCGCGAGCGTCGAGCGCGGCGACCAGGTGCACGTCTTCTTCGGCCTCGACATCGCGAACACCCGCAACACGGGCGTCGCGTTCGGGGCGTTCGAGGGCGGCGGGCTGGTGGTCGCGATCCTGATCGGGGTGTCGCTCACGCTGCTGCTCGGCTACTTCGCGCTCCACCTCGACATGCCCTGGCTCTGGCTGCCGGTGGGAGTGCTGCTGGGGGGTGCGCTCGGGAACCTGGCCGACCGCGCCCGCGACGGCGCCGTGATCGACTTCATCGACCCGGTGGGCTGGCCGGCGTTCAATGTGGCGGACGCGTGCATCGTGGTGGGGGTGTTCGCGCTCCTGTGGGTGGTGGAGGGGAGGCCGAAACGGGCCCGGGCGAGCTGATCGCCGGGCCGGAGGACGCCGGCCTGCGCCTGGACGCGTTCCTGGCGGCCAGGGGAGCGGCCCCCTCGCGGGCGGCCGCGCAGCGCCTGATCGAGCGCGGCGCGGTGACCGTGAACGAGGAGGAGCGCCCGAAGAACCACAGGATCGCCGCGGGCGAGCGCGTGGCGGTCGAGCAGGGCCGCACGGAGCTCGAGGCTCACGCGCCGGAGCCGGTCCGGTTCGAGATCGTCCACGAGGACGAGCACCTGCTGGTGGTGGACAAGCCCGCGGGGGTGGTGACCCACCCGGCGCCGGGCCACCACGGGCCGACGCTCGCCGGCGCGCTGGCCCACCTGGCGGCCGGCGGCGAGCATCCCGAGCGGGCCGGGATCGTGCACCGCCTCGACCGCGACACGTCGGGGCTGCTGGTGGTGGCTCGCTCGGACGAGGCGCACGCCGCCCTGGCGCGGATGATGAAGGCGAGGGAGATCACGCGCGAGTACCTGGCACTCGTGGCGGGTCACCCCGACACGGAGAGCGGCACTATCGACGCGCCCGTCGGCCGTGACCGCGTGAACCGGACCGTGATGTCCACCCGCACCGACCGCGCCCGCAGCGCGGTGACCCACTTCGAGGTGATCGAGCGCCTGCCGCGCACCGCGCTGCTGCGCGTGCGGCTCGAGACGGGCCGCACGCATCAGATCCGCGCGCACCTGGCGGCCATCGACCATCCGGTCGTCGGCGACCCCCAGTACGGGGGCCGCGAGAGTGGACGGCGGCTCGGCCTCGAGCGCCAGTTCCTGCACGCCTCGACC
This sequence comes from Thermoleophilaceae bacterium, assembly GCA_035633575.1. Lineage (GTDB taxonomy): Bacteria > Actinomycetota > Thermoleophilia > Solirubrobacterales > Thermoleophilaceae > JACVRW01. Next base: position 1,106 of record DASQER010000315.1, on the reverse strand, counting down.
TTGATGTTTAGGCATCCATTCGACGGGGAATTGCTGCGTTGCGAGTCCAAACCACCCGTCGAGCTCAGTCATGCACTTGACACCGCCCGACGGGAGCCAGTCTCCGGAGGGCCAGACGGGGGCTGAGACATACGAGCGAGGCGGTCTCCGGACCGCCTCGTCTCATTCTGGGGCGGACCTCTATCCTCTAGGCCGTACAGCAAGCGACCCCGCCGGACAGGCGGCCGCGGCCCTGCCCGGGACATCCCGGGTCCGCGAGCCGGCCGGCGGGCAGACGGAGCAACACAACTTCAAGGGAGCAACTCTTTGGCCACCGAGATTGGCATCAGGGAGCTGCTGGAGGCCGGCGTCCACTTCGGCCACCAGACGCGCCGCTGGAACCCCAAGATGCGCCGCTTCATATTCGGCGAGCGCGCCGGGATCCACATCATCGACCTACAGAAGACGGAGCGCCTGCTCCACCAGGCCCAGGAGTTCGCCGGGGAGCTGGCGGGCCGGGGCGGCACGATCCTGTTCGTCGGGACCAAGAAGCAGGCCCGCGACACGATCAAGGAGGCCGCGGACAGCTGCGGCATGCCCTACATCGACCAGCGCTGGCTGGGCGGGCTGCTCACGAACTTCCAGACGATCTCCAAGCGCATCAGGCGGCTGCACGACCTGCGCGACTGGACCGAGTCCGGCACCATGGAGCTGCTGCCGGTGCGCGAGCGCATCGGCGCGATGTCGGAGCGCGACAAGCTCGAGACCAACCTCGGCGGCGTGGCGGACATGCAGCGCCCGCCCGACGCGATGTTCGTGGTCGACATGAAGACCGAGGAGATCGGCGTCCGCGAGGCGAAGCGCCTCAAGATCCCGATCATCGGGCTCGTTGACACCAACTGCGACCCGGACCCGGTGGACTACGTGATCCCGGGCAACGACGACGCGATCCGCGCCTGCAAGGTCATCATCGAGGCGATCTCCGACGTGGCGCGCGACAACGCGCAGCGCTTCCGCGCGGAGGAGGAGGCCGCCCGGCGCGAGCGCGAGGAGGCCGAGCGCAAGGAGGCCGAGGAGCGCGCCGCCCGCGAGGCCGAGGAGCAGGAGCGCCGCGAGGCCGAGGAGCG
>DASQER010000314.1:0-5469 GCA_035633575.1 Thermoleophilaceae bacterium | reverse complement strand
CGGGGCGATCCCCACCCCGGGGCCCCCGCCGGGCGATGGCGTGCCCCCGCCGCGCAGGCTGCCGGCGCCCCCGCGCGAGCCGTTCGGGGGGCCCGGGGGCTACGCGCAGGTCGTGCTGCCCTCCGGACGCGTGCTGCGGCGGCCGGGAGCGGACGAGGCGCTGCCGGTGGAGCCGCGCGCACGGGAGATCGCGCGCGGCGGGTCCGGCGAGTACCTCACCGACACCACGGTGGACGGGACCCACCTGCGCGTGCTCACAAGGGCGGTCCCCGGCGGCGGCGCCGTGCAGACGGCACGCCCGCTGGACGAGGTGGACCGCCAGCTCGACCGCGTCGCGCTCGTGCTCCTCCTGGTGGGAGCCGCCGGCGTGCTGCTCGGCGCCGGGCTGGCCGCGCTGGTGGCGCGGACCGCTCTCGCCCCGATCGCTCGCTTCACGCGGCGCACCGAGGAGCTGGCCGGCGACCCGGACCCGTCGCAGCGAATCGACTCGGACCGAAGCGACGAGCTCGGCCGGCTGGCGAGGAGCTTCAACACGACGCTGGACGCCCTCGAGCGCTCGGTCGAGGCGCAGCGCCAGCTGGTGGCCGACGCGAGCCACGAGCTGCGGACTCCGATCGCGAGCCTGCGGGCCAACATCCAGACCCTCCAGCAGGCCGAGAGCCTGCCGGCCGCCGAGCGCGAGCGCCTGCGCGCGGACATCGTCGGGGAGCTCGACGAGCTGACCGCGCTCGTGGCGGACGTGGTCGAGCTGGCGCGTGGCATCAAGCCGGGCGAGCTCGCGGACGACGTGAGCGTCGATGGGATCGTCGAGGCCGTGGCGGAGCGCGCGCGGGCGCGTGCACGGGACGGGGTCAAGCTCGAGGTCCGGACGGAGCGGACGCTCGTGCGCGGCGAGCCCGAGCGCATCCAGCGCGCGGTGTCGAACCTCGTCGACAACGCGCTCAAGTGGAGCCCCGAGGGCGGGACCGTCGAGATCGAGCTGGCCGGGGGACGCCTCAGCGTGCGCGACCATGGGCCCGGCTTCGCCGACGCGGACCTCCCGCACGTCTTCGAGCGCTTCTACCGGGCCGGCAGCGCACGCGCCCTGCCGGGATCGGGCCTCGGCCTCGCGATCGTCCGCCAGGCCGCGGAGGCCCACGGCGGCGAGGTCGACGCCGCGAACGCCCCGGGCGGCGGCGCGCTGCTGCGCGTCTCGTTCGGCGAAGCGCTTTGAGGTGCCACACTGCCCGGCGTGGCCACTGTGCTGGTCCTGGGCGTCGGCGGGGTCCTCGGCGAGGCGTGGATGTGGGGCTACCTCGGCGGCGCGCGCCAGGCGACCGGTGAGGACTTCCGCACGGCGAAGCAGCTGATCGGCACGTCAGCGGGGTCGATCGTGGCGGCTCGGCTGGCGGGGGGAGAGGACCCGCGCCGGCGCGAGGAGCGCGTGCGCTGGGACGGCGAGGCCGAGCCGGCGCGGCGCCCGGGCGCCCTGCGCGCGGCTTTGGAGCGGGCCAGCCGGGTCTCTCTGGGCGCCTTCTCCCCGCTCGCCGCGCCCGCACTGAGCGCTGCCACGCCGGGCGGGGCGCTGGCCCGTGCGGCCCTGCTTGCAGGAGTGCCGCGCGGGCGGATCGCGCTCGACGACCTGCGCTCGCGCGTCGGCGCCCTCGGCCCGCGCTTCGACGGCAGGCTGCGGCTGGTCGCGGTCGATCGCGGCTCGGGCCGGCGCGTGGTGTTCGGCGACGACGGCGCTCCCGAGGCGAGCGTCGCGGACGCGGTGGCGGCCTCGTGCGCCGTGCCCGGCCTGTTCGCGCCGGTCGCGATCGACGGCCGCGAGTACGTGGACGGCGGCGTCTGGAGCCCGACCAACCTCGACCTGGCCAAGGCCGGCCGCGGCGACCGCGTCCTCTGCCTCGTCCCCACGGCCGCCATGGCGACCGGCCCAGCGCTCGCCCTGCGCGGCCTCGCGGCGGGCTGGCGCCTGGCCACCTCGATGGAGGCCGCGGCCGCGAGCCGGCGCGGCGCGAGTGTGGAGATAGTCGCGCCCGACCCGGGCGCGGCGGACGCGATGGGCACGGACCTGATGGATCCGGGGCGGCGCGGGCGCGTGCTCGCCGAGGGCTTCAGGCAGGGCAGCGCGCGAGCGGGTTAGATTGCGGCTGTGCCCTGTCTCGTCGCCCTCCTCGCTCTGATCTCGCCGCGGCTGGCGCTGTTCTTCGTCTTCCTGTTCAGCAACCTGCTGAGCCGCGCGTACGACAGCTGGCTGCTGCCGCTGCTGGGCTTCTTCCTGCTTCCGTGGACCACGCTCGCCTATGCGCTGATGTGGGACATCGGCACGAGGACCGTCGACGGCTTCGAGTGGTTCATCGTGGTCCTCGCCTTCCTCGCGGACCTCGGCTCGTACGCGGGCGGTCGCAGCTATCGCTCCTCCCGCGACTGAGCTTCGTCCAGGTCGCTACTTGATGAAGAGGATCTCCGAGTACTTCGGCAGCGGCCAGAGGTCGTCGGCCACGACCTTCTCGAGCTGGTCGCCCAGCTCGCGCACCCGCTCGAGCGCCGTGAGCTGGTTGTCGCGGGCGTAGACCGCGAGCTCGAGGCCCTCCACGCCGTCCGGGTACTGGTTGGCCTCCTCGAGCTCCGCGATGGCGTCGGCGAACTCGCCCACGATCGAGCGCGTCTCGGCGGCAAGCGACTCCATTCCGGCGCCGTCGACCAGCGCGATGTGGCGCAGCGCGGCCGGGAGCAGCATCGTCCGGGCCATCATCGCGGCCGTCTCGGCCTCGATGTTGGCCCGCATCGTGTACTGCTCGGTCCACACCTCGAAGCGCGAGTCGAGCTCGCGCTGCGAGAGCACCTCGTACTTCTCGAAGGCCTGCACGCTCTCGTCGGCGAGCACCTCCGGCAGCGCGTCGGGCGTGGTGCGCAGGTTCTTCAGCCCGCGCCGCTCGGCCTCGGCGTGCCACTCCTCGGAGTAGTTGTCACCGCCGAAGATCACGCGCTTGCTCTGCGTGTAGGCGTCCTTCACGACGGCGTTCACCGCCTCGGCGAGGTCGCTGCCGCCGGAGCCGAGCTCCGACTCGAGCCGGTCGGCCAGCTCGTCGATCGCCTCCGCCACGATCGTGTTCAGCACGGTGTTCGGGAAGGCGAGCGACATGCTCGACCCGAGCGCGCGGAACTCGAACTTGTTGCCGGTGAAGGCGAACGGCGACGTGCGGTTGCGGTCGCCGCCGTGCATCGGCAGCGGCGGCAGCACCGGCGTGCCGAGGCCGAGCACGGACGCGGGCGTGTGCGGGTCGCCCTCACCCGATGCGATCGCGTCGAACACCTTCTCCAGCTCGGCGCCGAGGAAGATCGAGATGATCGCCGGCGGCGCCTCGTTCGCCCCGAGGCGGTGGTCCTGGCCGATGTACGCCACGGAGGCGCGCAGGAGTCCCTGGTGCTTGTCCACCGCCTTGATCACCGCGGCGCAGAAGAACAGGAAGTTGATGTTGTCGGCCGGGGTGGCGCCCGGGTCCATCAGGTTGTGGCCGGTGTTCGTGCTCATCGACCAGTTGTTGTGCTTGCCGGAGCCGTTCAGGCCCGCGAACGGCTTCTCGTGCAGCAGGCAGACGAGCCCGTACCTGCGCGCCACGCGCTGGAGCACCTGCATGGTGAGCTGCTGGTGGTCGGAGCCGACGTTCGAATTCTCGAACATCGGGGCGATCTCGTACTGAGCCGGAGCCACCTCGTTGTGGCGCGTCTTCACCGGCACGCCGAGGCGCGCCAGCTCGAGCTCCGAGTCCATCATGAACGCCAGCACGCGCTCGGGGATCGACCCGAAGTAGTGGTCGTCCAGCTCGTGGCCCTTCGGCGGCTTGGCGCCGAAGAGGGTGCGGCCCGTGTTGATCAGGTCGGGGCGCTCGAAGTAGTACTGCTCGTCGATCAGGAAGTACTCCTGCTCGGGCCCGACCGTGGTGAACACGCGCCCGGCCTCGTCGTCGCCGAGCAGCCGCAGCGCGCGGACCGCGGAGCGCGAGAGCGCGTCCATGGAGCGCAGCAGCGGGATCTTGGCGTCGAGGGCCTCGCCGGTCCAGGACGCGAAGGCGGTCGGGATGCAGAGCAGGGCGCCGTTCGGGTTCTCGAGGATGAACGCCGGGCTCGTGGGGTCCCAGGCGGTGTACCCGCGCGCCTCGAAGGTGGCGCGCACGCCCCCGGTCGGGAAGGAGGAGGCGTCCGGCTCGCCCTGGATCAGCTCCTTGCCCGAGAACTCCGCCAGCGCCACGCCGTCGCCGGCGGGGTTGAAGAACGAGTCGTGCTTCTCGGCCGTGAGCCCGGTGAGCGGCTGGAACACGTGCGTGTAGTGCGTGGCGCCCTTCTCGAGCGCCCACTCCTTCATGGCGAGCGCGACCGCGTCGGCGAGCGACGCGTCGAGCGCCTCGCCGTTCTCGAGCACCTGCTGGAGGCGCTTGAAGGCGTCCTTGGGGAGGCGCTGGCGCTGCACCGCCGTGGAGAAGACGTCGGCGCCGAAGGGGTAGTTGGACGGCTGCGTGAGGTCGACGGTCCCGAGCGCGTTGCCGTTCGGGCTCCACTGGGCGGCGGTGATGTTGTGCCGGCGGGTTCTGGGCATGTCGTGTGCGAGCCTCCTGGCGGGATCCGGGCTGCGACAAAGCTAGCCGCGCGCGCTCAGTTTCGCGTTGTACCTGTGTCCAAAGATCAGCCGGGCGCTTTCGCCCGGCGTGAACTTCGTAGTCTGGAGCCGATGCCCGCAATCGAGATGAGTGGCGTGGTGAAGCGCTTCGGGCCCATCACCGCCGTGGATGGACTCGACCTGGACGTGCCGAGGGGCATCTGCCTCGGCCTGCTCGGGCCCAACGGCGCAGGCAAGTCCACGACCATGCGGCTGCTCACCGGGCAGGCGGTGGCGGACGAGGGCGAGATCACCGTGCTGGGCCACGAGCTGCCCGGCGCCTCCAAGGAGGCGCGCGCCGAGATGGGCGTGGTGCCGCAGCTCGACAATCTCGACGTGGACGTGTCCGTGGAGGACAACCTCGCGATCTTCGCGCGGCTCTACCGGGTGAAGGACGTGCGCGCCGCCGTGGACCGCGGCCTGGCGCTCGCCCGGCTCGACGGCCGCCGCCGCGACGCCGTGGACCAGCTCTCCGGCGGCATGCGGCGGCGCCTGCTGCTCGCGCGCGGGCTCATCCACGAGCCCCCGCTGTTGCTGCTCGACGAGCCGACCGTGGGCCTCGATCCGCAGATCCGCACGGAGATCTGGTCGCTGATCGACTCGCTGCGCACGAAGGGCGCGACGATCCTGATGACAACCCACTACATCGAGGAGGCCGAGCGCCTCGCCGACGAGGTGGCCCTGATGGCGCACGGCAAGATCATCAGCCGCGGGAAGCCGTCCGAGCTCGTGGCCCAGCACGCGGGTCGCGAGACCGCCGAGGTCTACGCGCCGCCGGAGCGGCTCGCCGAGGTGCGCGCCGCCGCCGAGGCACAGGGCCTGAAGGT
>DASQER010000313.1:0-4090 GCA_035633575.1 Thermoleophilaceae bacterium | reverse complement strand
AAGCCCGTGCTGCTGCTCTGCTCGAACAACTACCTCGGCCTGGCCGATCACCCGCGCGTGCGCGAGGCGGCCGCCGAGGCGGCCATGCGCTACGGCGCGGGCTCGGGCGCCTCGCGGCTGGTCTCGGGCAACATGACGATCCACCGCCGGCTCGAGGACCAGCTCGCCGCGTTCAAGCGCTCAGAGGCCTGCCTCTTGTTCGGCTCCGGCTACCTGGCGAACGCCGGCGTGGTGTCGGCGCTCGCGCGCGAGGGCGACGTCGTCTTCTCCGACGCGCTGAACCACGCCAGCATCGTGGACGGCTGCCGGCTCTCCCGCGCGGAGACCTTCGTCTACGACCACTGCGACACCGGCCACCTCGAGTGGGGCCTTCGCCAGGCACAGGGACGCGGCTCGCTGATCGTGACCGACGGCGTGTTCTCGATGGACGGGGACTTGGCGCCGCTCGAGCGGATCGTCGAGCTGGCGCAGCGCTACGACGCGCGCGTGATGGTCGACGAGGCGCACGGCACCGGCACGTGCGGACCGGGTGGACGCGGCGCGGTGGCCGACGCGGGGCTCGAGAGCGAGGTCGACCTGATCGTCGGCACGCTCGGCAAGTCGCTCGGCTCCTACGGCGCGTACGTCTGCTGCGACAAGCAGATGGCCAAGTACCTGATCAACACGGCGCGCACGCTGATCTTCTCAACGGCGCTCTCGCCGCCCGCCGTGGCGGCGGCGATGGCCGCGCTGGAGCTGCTGCGCGAGCAGCCGCGCCGGGTGGAGAAGCTGCAGCGCAACGCGGAGTTGCTGCGCGACGCGCTCGCCGAGGAGGGGCTGCCGGTGCCCGAGACGACCACGCAGATCCTCCCCGTGATCGTGGGCGACCCGGCCGAGGCGGTGCGCGCGAGCGAGCGCGCCCTGGAGAAGGGCGTCTTCGCGCAGGCCATCCGCCCGCCGACGGTGCCGGCCGGGAGCTCGCGCCTGCGGCTGACCGTGATGGCCTCGCACACGAAGTCCGAGCTGCGCGAGGCGGCCAGGGTGCTGGGCGCGTGCGTGTCGGCAGCGCCCCGTGCGGTGCCGACCCTGGAGGTCTTCGACGGCCTCCGTGACGCCGCGTAGTTGCGCGGCGTCTTCGTAACGGGCACGGACACCGAGGTCGGCAAGTCCGTGGTGGCCGCCGCCGTGTGCTCCGTGCTGGCGGCACGCGGCGAGCGCGTGGCGGCGTTCAAGCCGGTCGTCACGGGGCTGGACGACGAGCCCGGCGAGTTCGGCCTCGACCACGAGCTGCTCGCCTCGAGCGCGAACGCCGGCCAGACGCCGGAGGACGTGGCGCCCTACCGCTTCGGCCCGCCGGTCTCGCCCCACCACGCGGCCGAGCGCGAGGGCGTGACCATCGAGCCCGCGCGCCTGCTCGAGCTCGCGCGCGCCCACGAGCTGCTCGTGTGCGAGGGCGTCGGGGGCCTGCTCGTTCCGATCACCCCCGGGTACCTGGTGCGCGACCTGGCGATCGACCTCGAGCTCCCCGTGGTGGTGGCCGCGCGCACCGGCCTCGGCACGATCAACCACACGCTCCTCACCGTCGAGTCGGCCCGGACGGCCGGGCTGCGCGTGAGGGGCATCGTGATGACCCCCTGGCCGGACGAGCCGGCGCCGATCGAGCGCTCGAACCGCGAGACGGTTGAGCGCCTGACGGGCGTGCCCGTGAGCGGCCTGCCCCGCACCGATCGCGCCGGGCTCGGCGAGGCCGGCGCCTCCCTTCCGATCAACGACTGGCTCTAATCTCAGCGCATGGCCACGGAGGACGATCGGCGCGAGCTCTTGGTCAAGCTCCAGGAACGCAAGGCGCGCCACAAGGAGCGCCACATCGTCCACAGGGCGGCCGTCGTGGTGTTCGGGGTCCTGATCGTCTGCGCCGGCATCGTCATGTCGTTCCCCGGGGCTCCCGGGCCCGGCATCGTGACGATCATGATCGGGCTCGGCTTCCTGGCGCTCGAGTTCGACCGCGCCGAACGCTGGCTCCAGCGCGTGATCCTCTGGGGCGAGAGGGCCGCCGAGCGCGCGGAGCGGACGACCACCGCCGAGCGCGTCGCGGCCGGCGCCGTGACAGCGCTGGCGCTGGGCGGCCTCGCCCTCGCCGCGATTCTCTGGGACATTCCGCTCGTACCGGTCCTCTGAGGGTTCGCCCGGCTCGGCAAGCGCGGCTCGAGCCTAGTGCTACCGCTCGCGCTGTAGCTCCTGCTCGCGCAGCTCCACGCGGCGGATCTTCCCGGTCAGCGTCTTCGGCAGGTCGTCGACGAACTCGATCTCGCGCGGGTACGCGTACGCCGAGTGGCGCTCGCGCACGTGCATCTTGATCTCCTGCGCGAGCTCGTCGCTGGGCTCGTGTCCGGCGGCCAGCACGATGAACGCCTTCACGATGTCTCCGCGCCGCTCGTCCGGCGAGGCCACCGCCGCCGCCTCCTTCACGGCCGGGTGCTCCACGCAGGCCGACTCGACCTCGAACGGCCCGATGCGGTAGCCGGCCGAGATGATCACGTCGTCGGCGCGCCCGGCGTACCAGACGTAGCCGTCCTCGTCCATGCTGGCCGCGTCCTTCGTGTGGAACCAATCGCCGCCGAACACCTCCTCGGTCTCCTCGGGGCGGTTCCAGTAGCCGATCGGGTAGTGCGGGTTCGAGCGCGCGCGCAGGCAGATCTCGCCGCGCTCGCCGGGCGGCAGCGGCTGCTCGTCCTCGTCGAGGATCGCCACGTCCCAGCCCGGCACCGGCCGCCCCATCGAGCCCTCGCGCACCTCGACCGTCGGGAAGTTCCCGCACAGCGGGTAGCTCTCGGTGAGGCCGTAGAAGTCGAGCACGGTCACGCCGAACTGGTCGCGGAACCAGCGGATCACCTCGGGGTTGAGCGGCTCGCCCGCTGAGCAGGCGATGCGCAGCCGCTCGAGCGGGTAGCGGCTGCCCGCGTCCTCGACGCCGGTCATCGAGCGCAGCGCGGTGGGCGTGGTGAACAGGTTCTCCACCCCGTGCTTCGAGAGGAAGCGCAGGTGCTCCTCGGGGTCGTAGCCGCCCTCGCGCGCCTGCACGAGCGCCACGGCGCCGTAGCGCCACGGGCCGAGCAGCGGGCAGATGCCGGCCGCCCAGGCCCACTCGCCCGAGCCGTGGAAGAGCTCGCCGTCGCGCACGTCGTGGCAGAACTCGAACTCCTCGTGCGCGAGCAGGTAGCGGTGCGCGTGAAGGATGCCCTTCGCGAGCCCGGTGGTGCCCGAGGAGTAGTAGAGCTGGGCGGGGTCGTCGGCTGCTGTGTCCGCCAGCTCGTACTCCGGCGAGGCATCCGCCATCGCGCCTTCGAAGTCGTCCCCCATGACGAGCACCCGTTCGACGAGGCCCTCGGGAATCCGGGCGCGGTTCGCGCTGTCGGTGACCACGAGCCGGGCGCCGGAGTCGCGCAGGCGGTGCTCGATGCCCTCGTCGCCGTAGAGGACCGACATCGAGAGCAGGATGGCGCCGCGCTTGTAGGTGCCGAGAAAGACCGCGGCGGTCTCGGGAAGGGAGGGCAGCAGCGTGGCCACGCGGTCGCCGCGCTCGACCCCGATCGCCTCGAGCACGTTGGCGAAGCGGTTGGAGAGGTCCTGGAGCTCGCCGAAGCTGACGCGGCGCTCGTTGCCCTGCCAGTCCTCCCACACCATCGCGAGCCGGTCGCGCTCGTGCTTGTCGCAGACGTCGCGGGCGATGTTGTAGCGCTCGGGCACCTCCCAGCTGTGCGCAGCGCACATCTCGTCGTAGCCGCCGAGCTCGTACTTCCTGAAGCTCACGAGTGGCAGCTTCTCACGCGCTCCGATACGGTCGCAAGAGCGATCTGACAAAAAAGGAGGAGGCATGGACCTCTACGTCATTCTTCGACGCGACGGCTGGCGCTCCCCGGAGGAGCTTCAGGCCGCCGGCGAACGCTCAACCCAGGAGGGCGACCGGCGAGGCGACGTGCGCTGGATCCGCAGCTACGTCCTCGACGAGTCCGAGGGCCTCGGGACGGTCTGCATCTACGAGGCCGAGAGCGAGGAGGCGATCCGCGGCCACGCCGAGGACGCCGGCCTGCCGGTGACCGAGGTGGTGAAG
>DASQER010000312.1:0-2518 GCA_035633575.1 Thermoleophilaceae bacterium | reverse complement strand
GGGGGAGCCGCAGCGCTCCTCGATCTCGTAGGCCTCCGCCACGACCGTCTCCACCCCGCCGAGCCAGACCTCCTGGGCCGTCCGCTCGGTGGCGAACACCCGCTGCACCCGGCGCCTGCCGCGCAGCGCCTCGCGCACGGGGTTGCGGCCGTAGACGATCACGAGTGCCGCACCAGGCGCGCGCCCTCCGGCGTGTCGCGTATCTCCCAGCCGGACTGCGCCAGCTCGTCTCGGATGCGGTCCGCGCGCTCGAAGTCGCGCCCCGCGCGCGCCTCGTCGCGCTCCGCCGCGAGCCGCTGGAGCTCCTGGGGGGCCTCCTCCGCGTCCTCCAGCAGGGACTCGAGGCCGAGCGCGAAGAGCATCTCTCCGAGGCGACCGCGGCCGACCGCCTCGCCGGCGTCCAGACGGCGGTTCGCCTCGGAGATCCACTCGAACAGGATCGAGACCGCGATCGGAGTGTTGAAGTCGTCCGCGAGCGCATCGAAGAAGCGCTCGGCGTGGTCGTCGAGGCCGGGGGCCGCCGGATCGAGGCGGCGGACGGCTTCGCGGACTCGCTCCACCGCGCGAGCGGCTTGCTGAAGGGCCTCTTCCGAGTACGCGACCGGCTTGCGGTAGTGGGCGCCCACCATCCACATCACGAACGCGTCGCGCCCGAACTGGTCGAGTGCGCCGTGCAGCAGCCGGATGTTGCCGACGGACTTCGCCATCTTCTCGTCGCCCATCTGGACCATGCCGTTGTGCATCCAGGTGCGGGCGAGCGGCTTCCCGCGGGCGGCCTCGGTCTGGGCGATCTCGTTCTCGTGGTGCGGGAAGACGAGGTCCGAGCCCCCGCCGTGGACCTCGAACGGGACTCCGAGCACGGCCTCCGCCATGGCCGAGCACTCGATGTGCCAGCCGGGCCGGCCCTCGCCCCAGGGCGACTCCCACCAGGTGTCCTCGCCCTCCTTGCGCGCCTTCCAGAGGGCGAAGTCCTGGGGCGACTCCTTCAGCTCGGCGGCGTCGTCGCCCTCCCCCTGCTGCATCTCCTCGAGCGGGCGGTTCGAGAGCTTGCCGTAGCCGTCGAAGGAGGCCACGCGGAAGTAGACGTCGCCGCCGCGCTCGTAGGCGTGCTCCGACTCCACCAGCGCCTCGATCAGCGCCACGATCTCGCCGATCGCCTCGGTGGCCTTCGGCTCGTGGTCGGGGCGCCCGAGCCCGAGCAGGTCCGTGTCCTCGATGTACGCGGCGGTCATCTCGCGCGCGAGCTCCTCGCTTGGGACGCCGCGCTCGCGCGCGGCGTCGTAGATCTTGTCGTTCACGTCGGTGACGTTGATGACCAGCGAGGCGTCGTAGCCCTCGCGCTCGAGGAAGCGCTTCAGGAGCGAGAAGACGACGTACGGGCGCGCGTTGCCCACGTGGATGCGCCCGTAGACGGTCGGGCCGCAGACGTAGATCCCGATGCGGCCGGGCTCGCGCGGCTCGACCGCAACGACGTCGCCGCTCAGCGTGTCCTGGATGCGCAGCTGGCGCACGCGCGGGAGGCTACTCAGGACATAGGCGGGCGACGCTCGGTCCAGCGCAGCTCGCCCTCGAGCTGCGCTGCGAGCGCGAGGAGCGTGGCCTCCTCGCCGTGGCGGCCCACCAGCTGGACGCCGAGCGGCAGACCGTCCGCGGTCGTGGCGCCCGGAACCGAGATCGCGGGCTGCCCGGTGAGGTTCCACTCGGCGGCGAACGGATACGCCTGGACCATCCCCAGGAACGTGCGCAGCGCCCCAAGTCCCTCCCACTCGCCGGCGCGCACTGGCGGCCGGCCGGTCGTGGGGGTGAGCAGAACGTCGTGGCGCTCGAAGAAGGGGCGCATGCGCGCGCTGTCGTCCCCGCGCAGCGCCCAGTCCAGCACCGGCTTCGGGATCGATCTGCCCATGCGCGCGAAGCCCTTCGTGCGGCGCTGCAGGCGGTCCGGCCGCTCGACGCGCTCGCGCGCGTCCTGGGCTATCCCGGCGAGGTAGCGGGACGTGACCGGGCTAACCAGCGGGTAGGGCGGGTCGTCCGCCTCCACCTCGTGGCCCAGCGAGCGCAGCCGCACTGCGACCTCGTCCACCGCCCGGTGGAGGTCGGGGTGGACGCGCGCAGGAAGGAACGGCTTGGTCGAGGACGCGATCCGCAGCCGCCCCGGCGGCCGCGCGGCGGCGTCGCGCAGGTCGTCGTCCGCGGCGCCCACGCTCATCAGCAGCGCGGTGTCCTCCACGCCGCGCGTCTCGAAGCCCGTCACGATCAGCCCGTACCAGTGCTCCTTCAGCGGCGCGAGCGGGATGCGGTCGCGTGTGGGCTTCAGACCGACCAGGCCGCAGTTGGCCGCCGGGATGCGGATCGAGCCGACGCCGTCCGAGGCCGTGGCCGCGGCGCACAGGCCCGCCGCCACGGCGGCCGCGCTGCCGCCGCTCGAGCCGCCCGCGCTGCGGTCGGTGTTCCACGGGTTGCGCGTGATCCCGAAGGCCGGCCCCTCGGTGTCGCCCATGATCGCCAGCTCGGGCAGGTT
>DASQER010000311.1:0-2915 GCA_035633575.1 Thermoleophilaceae bacterium | reverse complement strand
CTGGCGGGCGACGATCTGGCTGCGCGACCCGGCGGCCGCGCCGGCCCCGACGCTCTCGCGCCGGCTGCGCGAGCGCGTGACGCTCGCCGGGCCAGCCGAAGGCTCGGAGGCCCAGCACCTCGCGCGCGCGACGATCGCGGTGGCGGCCTCCACCGGCTCGGCGCCGGCGCCGCAGCTGGTGCTGCGTGCGATGGCCGGCGGCGCGGTGCCCGTTGTCTCCCGGCTGCCGCAGTACGAGGAGCTCATGCGCGAGGGCGAGCTCGGGCCGCTCTTCGAGCCCCGCGACGCGTTCACGCTCGCCGCCCAGCTCGAGCGGCTGCTGCGCGACCCGAAGCTGGTGGCCCGCTACGCGGGCGCGATCGCCGATGTCCGGGCGGACTTCGACTGGTCGCGGGTGGCCAGCGAGTTCGAGGACCTCTACGAGCGCATCGCCGCCCGCCGCCACGACGCCGACGGGCACCCGCAGCTGGGCAAGCGGCTCGGCGGCAGGGACTTCATCCACGTGGACCTGCACATGCACACCGACCACTCGCCGGACTGCGCGACTCCGGTGGACACGCTGCTGGACACGGCGAAGAGTGTCGGGCTGGGTGCGATAGCGATCACGGACCACAACGAGATCTCCGGGGCGCTCGAGGCGCGCGAGCGGGCCGACGGGATCAAGGTGATCGTCGCCGAGGAGGTGAAGACGGCGGACCAGGGCGAGGTGATCGGCCTCTTCATCGAGGAGAAGATCCCGCGCGGCATGACGCTCCAGGAGACGATCGCCGAGATCCGGCGCCAGGGAGGGCTCGTCTACGTCCCTCATCCCTTCGACCGGATGCACGCCGTGCCGGACTACGAGCACCTGCTCGGCGTGGTGGAGGACATCGACGCCATCGAGGTCTTCAACCCACGCGTGGCCTTCTCCGCGTTCAACGAGGAGGCGGCCCGCTTCGCCGCCAAGTACCGGATCGTCGCGGGCGCCGGCTCGGACAGCCACGTGGCCCAGGGGCTCGGCTCGGTGAAGATCCGGATGCGCGACTTCGACGGGGCCGAGGAGTTCCTGGAGTCCCTGCGCGACGCCGACATCGTCCGCAAGAGGCAGTCGCTCCTCTACGTGCAGGCCCTGAAGTTCATCCAGACTCGCGGCAAGAAGTGATGCGCCCGAAAGGAGCGCAGCCCGGGCCGTCAAAAACCACTGGCCAGGTGCCGGCAACCGATGACGAGATTCGCGAGAAGTACCTCGAGCGAGCGATCCGTGAGCTGAACCAGCTCACGCGCGAGATCCAGGGGTGCGACCACTGCCCGCGCGGGAACCTGATGCCCGTGCTCGGGTCCGGGCATCCGCAGGCGGACATCATGCTGCTCAAGTTCGCCCCCGTGCCCTCGGAGATCGAGGAGGGCGTCGCCTTCTACGGGCGCGCCGGCAGCGCGCTGATGAAGAGCTTCAAGCGCCTCGGCATCGACCCGCTCGCCGTGTACGGGACCGTCTTCGTCAAGTGCCCCGTGCACGACACCGACGACTCCGCGCCGGCCTGCCGCGCGCGCGTGCTCGAGGAGATCGCCATCGTCCAGCCGCGGATCGTCGTGGTGATGGGCGAGGAGGCGCTCGACGAGCTGAACGACCTCCACGTGCCGCTCGGGCGGGAGCTCGAGTGGAAGCCGGGCGAGCTCCAGCGCCTGACCCCCTCGCTCGAGGCGCTGGCCGTGCCGGACATCGACCGCTCGATCGACGACGAGCAGGCGAAGCGCGAGTTCTGGGCTGCCTTCCGGGCGCTCGGCGACTGGTACGCGGACTTCCCCCCGTACTAGGCTGTACGCATGGGTGCCGAGGCGCGTGTCCTCGTCGTGGTGAACCGCACCGCCGAGTGCCCCGAGCTGCTCGAGGCGTTGCGCACCCGCACCATGCAGGGCCCGTGTGAGTTCACGCTCCTCGTGCCCTCGACTCCCCACGGCATCGCGTGGGCAGGCGACATGCACGGAAGCGGCGAGGAGGCCGAGCGCCACCGCTTGGCGTTCGTCGAGGAGCTCCGCACGGAGGGCCTGAACGTGGGCGACGCCAAGGTCGGCGACCCGGACCCGCTGGCAGCGATCCAGGACGAGTGCAACTTCAGCGAGTACGACGAGCTGATCGTCTCGACGCTTCCCCTACATGTATCCAAGTGGCTCCGGGTGGACCTGCCGCGCAAGGCCAAGGCGGCCACCGGGCTGCCGGTGACACACATCGTCGGGAGCGAGGGCTAGATGGACCTGGAAGAGCATTCGGGCGTCGACCCCGTGATCGAGCGCACCTGCGCCGAGTGCGGCACGAAGCTCACAGACGAGGAGATCAAGGCCTCGCAGGACACCCGCGGGCCCTTCCTCTGCACCGTGCACGCGAATGAGGAAGTCGCGCTGGACGAGGACGCGGCCGGCTAGCTGCGCTCCAGCAGCGCCACGCACTCGATGTGCGGCGTCTGCGGGAACATGTCGACCGGCCGCACCGTCTTCAGCTCGTAGCCGCCGTCGTCCACCAGCTGGCGCGCGTTCGGGGCGAGCGTCGTCGGGTTGCAGGACACGTAGACGATCCGCTGCGCCTCCGCCTCGATGACCCGGCGCACCACCTTCTGCGAGAGCCCTGCGCGCGGCGGGTCGATCACGATCACGTCCGGCTGGCCCGACTGCTCCAGCAGCTCGCGCATCACGAGCCGCACGTCTCCGGCGAAGAAGCGAGTGTTGTCGACGCCGTTCAGCTTCGCGTTCTCGATCGCGTCCGCCACCGCCTCCTCCACCAGCTCGACCCCCCAGACCTCGCCGGCGTCGAGCGCAAGCACCAGCGCGATCGTGCCGATCCCGCAGAACAGGTCGACCACCTTCTCGCGGCCACTCAGCCCGGCCAGCTCGGCCGCGGCGCCGTAGAGCCTCTCGGCCATCTCGGTGTTGGTCTGGAAGAA
>DASQER010000310.1:0-13132 GCA_035633575.1 Thermoleophilaceae bacterium | reverse complement strand
CAGGTGATCTACGTCTGGATCGACGCGCTGCTCAACTACTACACGGCGCTCTCCTACGCCCGGCCGGGCGAGGACCTGACCGACAGGTTCTGGCCCGCCACCGTCCACCTGATCGGCAAGGACATCCTCAAGTTCCACGCGATCATCTGGCCGGCACTGCTGATGGCGGCGGGCATCGAGGTGCCGAGGAAGGTCGCCATCCACGGCTACCTGCTGCTCGGCGAGCACAAGATGTCGAAGTCGCTCGGCAACGTGATCGAGCCCTTCCACGTGGCGGACGTCTACGGAGAAGACGCGCTGCGCTTCTACGTGCTGCGCGAGGTGAGCTTCGGCTCCGACGGCGAGGTGTCGCCCGAGGGCTTCGAGACCCGGTACACGACCGAGCTCGCCAACGAGTACGGGAACCTCGCGAGCCGCACGCTCGCGATGATCGAGCGCTACCGCGGCGGCGTCGTTCCGACCGGGGAGCCGCCCGCCGAGCTCGTGTCCGAGTTCGACGGGCTGCTCGAGGCGGTGAGCGCGCGGATCGACGAGGTGGAGCTCACCGCCGCGCTGGACGAGGTCTGGCGGCGGATCAAGCGCCTCAACCGCTACGTGCAGGACGAGCAGCCCTGGCAGCTGGCGAAGGACGACGCCCAGGCCGAGCGCCTGGACCAGGTGCTGTACGGGCTGGCCGAGGGCCTGCGTGTGGTCTCGGTGCTCCTGCACCCGTTCATGCCGGGCTCCGCCGAGCGCCTGCTCGCCGCGCTGGGGCGCCCGGAGCTGTCGCTCGAAGACGCCCGCTTGGGCGCCGCGCCCGGCGGCGCGAAGATCACCGAGCTCGGCCAGCTCTTCCCCAGGGTCGAGGCCGAGGCGCCGGCCGCCTGAGCCGAGGCCGGCGGTGATCGACACCCACTGCCACCTGGACTCCTGCGAGCCGCCCGTGGCGGAGCTCGTGGGCCGCGCCCGGGCCGCGGGGGTCACGCGCCTCGCGACCGTCGGGATGAACGGGCCCTCGATCGAGCGTGCGCTCGCGGCCGCGGAGGAGCACGACGAGGTGGTCGCGATCGTGGGCCGCCACCCGCACGAGACGGCCGCGTTCGACGAGCGCGCCCTCGAGGAGATCGAGCGCGCCGCCGCCCACCCGCGCGCCCGCGCGATCGGGGAGACCGGCCTCGACTACTACCGCGACCACGCCCCGCGGGGCGACCAGCGCCGCGCCTTCGAGGCGCAGCTCGAGCTGGCGGCGCGCACGCGGCTCCCCGTGGTGATCCACACGCGTGCCGCGGAGGACGACACCTTCGCGCTGCTGCGCGAGCACGCCGGATCGCTGCCGGCGGTGATCCTCCACTGCTTCTCCGCGCCCGAGCGCCTCGCCGAATGCGTGGAGCAGGGCTACCTGTGCTCGTTCGCCGGCAACGTGACCTACCCCAAGGCCACGGAGCTCCAGGAGGCGGCACGCGAGCTGCCGGCGGACCTGCTGCTCGTGGAGACGGACTCGCCGTACCTCTCGCCCCAGCCGCTGCGCGGCAGGCCCAACGAGCCGGCCAACGTGATCCACACCGCGCGCTTCGTGGCCGAGCTGCGCGGGGTCTCCTACGAGGAGCTCGAGCGGACGGTCCACGCGAACGCCGCGCGGGTCCTCGGCCCGTGAGCGGCGAGCCGCGCCAGGCGAGCCTGCGCCGCCTGCGCGCATTCGGAATCCGGCCGAACCGCGAGCTCGGCCAGAACTTCCTGATCGACGACAACATCCTGCGCGTGATCGGCGCGGCGGCGGAGCTGGACGCGGGCGACGTGGTGCTCGAGGTGGGCGGGGGGCTGGGCGTGCTCTCGGAGTACCTGGCGCCCCAGGTGGCGCACCTGCACGTGGTCGAGGTGGACCGCACGCTGGAGCCCCCGCTGCGCGAGGCGATCGACCCGTTCGGCAACGCGACGCTCCACCTCGCCGACGCGGTGAAGCTCGACCTCGCCGCCCTCGACCCCGTGCCCGGCAAGGTGGTGGCGAACCTGCCCTACGGCGTCGCGGCCACCGTGCTCCTGAAGTCGATCGCCGAGCTGCCGGCGGCGGAGCTCTGGGTCGCGATGGTCCAGCGCGAGGTGGCCGAGCGGCTGGCGGCGGCGCCCGGGGCCAAGAGCTACGGCGCAACGTCGGTGTTGGCGCAGCTCGCCTGCGACGTCCGCCTGCTGCGCAAGGTGGCGCGCTCCGTCTTCCACCCGCAGCCGAACGTGGACTCGGCGCTCGTGGTGCTGCGCCGCACCGGGCCGGCGCCGCCGGGCGAGCTCGTGGCGCTGGTGCACGCCGGCTTCGCGCACCGGCGCAAGGCGCTGGCCGGCTCGCTGGCGCTCACGCCCGGCGCACCGGACGACATCCGCGGCGTCACGCGCGCCGCCCTCGAGCGGCTCGGCCACCCGGCCGACGCCCGCGCGGAGCGGCTCGCGCCGGGCGACTGGCCGCGGCTCGCGGAGGCGATCGGCGGCGAGCGACTCGCGGGGCTGCGCCCGCGCTAGCGCGCGCCGCAACCGCCTACGCTCCCGCCCGTGCTCCACGAGCGCGCCTACGCGAAGCTGAACCTCGTCCTGCACGTCGGGCGGCCGCGCGGGGACGGCATGCACCCGGTCTGCTCGCTGTTCGCCTCGATCGACCTGGCGGACGAGGTGAGCGGCGCCCTGAGCGACTCGGGCCGCGACAGCGTGGAGTGCGCCGAGGTCAGCGGCGAGAACCTCGCGCTGCGCGCGATCGAGGCCTTCCGCTCGCGGGCCGGCCGCGAGCTCCCGCCGCTGGCGCTGCGGATCGACAAGCGCATCCCTGTCGCGGCCGGGCTCGGCGGAGGGAGCGCGGACGCCGCCGCCGCGTTGCGCATCGCCAACGAGCTGGCCGGCGAGCCGCTGGACGCCGAGGAGCTGCTTCGCCTGGCCGCCGATCTCGGCTCTGACGTGCCGAGCCAGCTCGACGCCCGCCACGCCCTCGTGCAGGGCGTGGGTGAGCGCGTGGAGCCGGTGGAGCTGCCGCCGCTCGCCGCCGTGCTCGTGCCCGACCCGGACGGGCTCTCGACGGCCGCGGTCTACGCCGAGCTGGACCGCCTCGGCGGGGCGCGCGACCAGCTCGACCCGGAGCCGCTGCGCAGGCTGGCGGGGGCCGGGCCTGCCGAGCTGGCCGCAGCACTCGAGAACGACCTCCAGCAGGCCGCGCTCTCGCTGCGCCCCGAGCTGTCCACGCGGCTCGACGCGCTGCGCGCCTCCGGCGCGCTCGGCGCCGCCGTGAGCGGGTCGGGCCCGACCTGCTTCGGCCTCTTCGCCGGCAGGCTCGCCGCCGAGGCGGCCGCGGCGTCGATCCCGGGCGCGCTCGTGACCGAGCTGCGCTGACGTACTCTCAGGCGCTGTGTCGGCCCGGGAGATCATCGCCGCAGCGGCCGCCATGCTGGTCGCGGCCTTCCTCGTCTGGCGCTGGCGCAGGCTGAGCTTCGAGCGCAGGGCGATCGGCGTGGTGGTCGTGCTCGCACTCGGCGTATACGCGAGCGGCGTGTTCTCGCAGCTGCCCGATCCAAAGGTCCTGATCGAGGACATCGCCAAGGCGCTCGGCCCCTGGACGTACGCGCTCGTTGGAGTCATGGCCTTCCTCGAGACCGGTGCGTTCGTAGGCCTGGTGGCGCCGGGTGAGACGGTGGTCATGGCCGGGGGCGTCGTGGCCGGCGAGGGCGAGATCCAGCTGCTACCGCTGATCGGGTTGGTGTGGTTCTGCGCGGTGCTCGGCGACACCACGAGCTTCTACGTCGGCCGCCGGCTCGGCCGGCGGTTCCTCGAGCGCCACGGTCCGCGCTTCAAGATCACCGAGGAGCGGCTCCAGCAGGTCGAGGACTACTTCCAGCGCCACGGCGGCAAGACGATCCTGATCGGGCGCTTCATCGGCCTGGTGAGGGCGCTCGCGCCGTTCATCGCAGGCTCGTCTGGGCTCCCCTACAGGCGCTTCATCCCGTACAGCATCGTCGGGACCGGCCTCTGGGCCGCGCTCTTCTGCACGCTCGGCTACCTGTTCTGGAGCTCCTTCGACCGGGTGGCGCACGTCGTCGGCCAAGCCGTCCTCGGGTTCGGGGTCACCGTTGGCGTGATCGTCGGCGTCGTCGTGGCCTACCGGCGCCGGCGCGAGCTCCGCGAGTGGCTGCTGGCCCACCGGCGCCACCCGCTGCTGCGGCCGCTGTTCGCCGTCGGGAGACCGGTCCACCGCCGGGTGATCCGGCCGGTGGCGCGCGCCGTCGACCCGTACCTGCGCTTCTTCTTCGACCGCCTCACGCCGGGCTCGCTCGGGCTGCAGCTCACGACCGCGCTCGCGGTGGGCGGCGTCGGGATCTTCGTCTACGTCGCCTACCTCGTGGAGCTCAGCCGCACCAAGACGCCGACTCCGCTGGACACCGAGCTGATCGACCTGGGCGACCGCCTGCGCACCGATGTCCTGGTGGACGTGGCCAAGTTCGTCACGAGCCTGGGCGCGTTCCCCACGGTGGCTGCCCTCGTGGTCGGCGCGTCGCTGTTGCTCCTCATGCGCAGGCGCTACTCCGACGCGCTCGTTCTCCTGGTGGGGCTCGCCCTCGTCTACGTGGCGGTGCACGTGACGAAGGACTCGCTCGCCCGCCCCCGCCCGGGCGGGGCGCTGGTGGGCACGCGCGGGCACGCCTACCCGAGCGGCCACGCCGCGTACGCCACCGCGTGGATCGCCGTCGCAGTGGCGCTCACGCGCAGGCTTCGCCTGGTGGCGAGCGGCCCGCTCGTGTTCATCGCGATAGCGATCGCCGCGGCCGCCGGGCTATCGCGCATCTACCTGCGCGCGCACTGGTGGTCGGACGTCGCCGGCGGCTGGGGGCTCGGCGTCGGCAGCTTCGCCCTGCTGGCCGCAGTCGCGCTGGTCGTCGAGTACATCCGCCACAATGGGGGTGAGCGCGCCGCCGACTCCCCCGAACCCGCGGCCGCGCGTGGCACGCGATGAGCAACCTGGACCTCTCCAGCACCGAGATCGCGATCGCACTGGCGGGAAGCCTCGTGCTCGCCTGCTACATCGCGCTGATCCTCGTGCCGGCGATGCGCTGCTACGGCCGGGTGTGGGAGAGGCTCGCGGCCGGCGTGCTCACCCTCTACGTGCTCGCGACGCTGCTGGGCATCGGAGCGGCGATCGGCCTGGCCGTCGTCTGGACCTACGACACCTACGCGTAATGCCCGCCGCCCAGCACCGCTCATTCCTCGAGTCGCTCGACGAGGTCTCGGAGGCCGTCGAGTCCGGCGCCGGCCTGCCCGCGGTCGCGCGCGCGGCCGGCCGGGCGCTCGAGGCGAGCGTGATCGTGCTCGACTCGGCGAGCAGCGTGCTGGCCGTGGCCTGCGCCTCGCCGGAGGACGAGCGGGCCGTGATGGCCGGGGAGGCGGGCACCGAGACCGTCGAGCTGCGGGTCGCGGAGCAGGGGGTGGGACGCCTGCGCTACCGCCCGCGCGGCGAGCTGCCGCCCGGGGCGCTGCTGCGCGTGGTGGCGAACCTGATCGGGCTTGAGCTCGAGCGCTCGCGGGCGCCGGAGCGCGCGAGCGAGGCCGCCGTCGGCGACTTCCTCCAGGACCTGCTCGCCCGCCGCGTCACCGACCGCGAGAACATCGTCGCCCGGGCGGCCGAGCTGGGTTGCGACCTGGGAGGCGGAGCGACCGCGATCGTGGTTCGCGCCCGCCCGCACGGGCCCGAGGAGGGCGACTGGCGCGCTCGCGTCCTGACCCTCGCCGAGCGCGGTGCGCGCGCCATCGAGCGTGGCGCGATGGCGGCTCTGGCCGAGGCCGGCTGGTCGCGCCACGGCGCGAGCGGCCCGAACGAGGACGCCGGCCTGCTGGCCGAGCGGGAGCTCGTGATCCTGGTTCCCGGAGCCGATGCGGCCGTCGGCCGGCGCGCCACCACCGCCGTGCTGCGCGAGCTCCAGGCGAGCCTGCCCGGATTCGCGGTCACCGTGGCCCGCAGCCGCCACACCGCCGAGCCGGCCGACATCCACCGCGCGGGCGCCGAGGCGCTGCTCGCCGCGAACGTGGCGGAGGCGCGCGGGCTGCCGGAGCTCTCGTTCGAGGAGACCGGGGCGTACCGCCTGCTGCTGCCGGCGATGGCCGAGGACCCGACCGAGCTCCAGGGCTTCTTCGACGAGACCGTGGCCCCGCTGGTCGTCTACGACGACCAGTACGAGACCGAGCTCGTCCGCACCCTCGAGACCTTCCTCGACGCCGACGGCAACGTCGCGAGGACCTCGGAGAAGCTCTTCACGCACCGCCACACCATCCGCTACCGCCTGGAGCGGGTGAAGGAGCTGACGACGCACGACGTCTCCTCGACGGACGGCCGCGAGCGCCTCTCGCTCGGCCTCAAGGCGATGCGAGTGCTCGGCATCCTCCCGCCCGGCGGCCCGGCCCACGAGAAGGGCAGCGAGGCCGGCCGCGTGCCGAACCAGCGCAAGGACCGCTGAGGCGGCACCCTGGTGGTACCTTCGCAGGTGCCTTGGGGAGTGGGGTAAGTGGCGCGCCCGGCTGGTTTTGGCCCAGCAAGTGCAGGTTCGATTCCTGCCTCCCCAGTGAGCTGATCCGTCCGGTTGATAGACGAACATACGTTCGTCATGCCACGCTCAGGCCCTCGATATTCCGAAGCCGAGGCGCGCGTGGCGGTCGCCGAGTCGCTGTCCTTCTCCGAAGCCCTCCGCAAGCTTGGAATGCGGCCTGCTGGCGGCAACCACCAAACCCTCAAGAAGTACGTCGAGCTTTGGCAGATCCCGACTGACCACTTCGACCCGCTGTTCGCGCAACGGCAAGCGCTCGGTCGTCGCTACATCAAGCCGCTCGAAGAGATCCTCGTCGAGCACTCGATCTACTCGCGCGGGAGCCTCAAGAAACGCCTCTACGCCGCGGGCCTGAAGCAGCGCTCGTGCGAGCTCTGTGGCCAGGGCGAGCTCTGGAGGGGCCGACGGATGGCCTTGATCCTGGACCACGTCAACGGAGTGGCCACAGACAACCGTCTAGAAAACTTGCGCATCGTCTGCCCGAACTGTGCCGCGACACTGGACACCCACTGTGGACGGAACCTTCGCCTGATCGTGACCGTGTCTGCGAGGCGTGCGGACGGTCCTACCGACCGGGGTATGAGGCACAGCGCTACTGCTCGCATTACTGCGGGAATCAGTACGACAGGACGCATCTCCGCGTTCCGAGGCCCGAGACGCGCAAGGTGCCCCGGCCGACCTACGAGCAGCTGAAGGAGGACCTCGCGCACATGAGCTGGCTGGCCGTTGGGAGGAAGTACGGCGTCTCCGACAACGCCGTCCGCAAGTGGCTTCGGTGGTACGAGCGCGACCTGGACGCCGCCTGATCGGCAAGCGGCGGTACCCTCATCAGCCCATGCCCGCGCCTTTCACGGTCCTCATCATGGCCGCCGGCCAGGGCACTCGGATGCGCTCCGACACTCCGAAGGTCCTTCACCGCGTTGCCGGGAAGTCCCTCGTCGAGTGGGTGGCCGATGCCGCGCGGGCCGCGGGGGCCGAGCGGGTGGTCGCAATCGTCCGCCCGGGGGACGGCGTGGCGGAGGGGCTGCCCGACGACATCGAGGTCGCCGAGCAGCGTGAGGGCGAGGGCACCGGGGCCGCGGTGCTGGCCGCCCGGGACGCGGTCGACTCCGGCCCGGTCGTCGTGCTCTCCGGCGACCAGCCGCTGATCACCGCCGAGCAGCTCGAGGGCCTTCTGGCCGAGCACGAGCAGCAGCGGGCGCTCGCCACGCTCCTCACCACCGACCAGGTCGACCCGGCCGGCTACGGGCGCGTCGTGCGCGACTCCTCCGGCGCCGTCGACCGCATCGTCGAGACCAAGCACACCGAGGGCCTCACCCCGGAGGAGCTGGCCGTCCGCGAGGTGAACGTCGGTAGCTACGTCTTCGACGCGAAGACCCTCTTCGACGCCCTCGACAAGGTGGGCCTCGAGCAGGGCGAGCGCTACCTGACGGGCGTCTTCCCGCTGATTCGCCAAGATGGCGGCACGATCGCCGCCCACATGACAGACGACGCCGACAGCGCGCTCGGCATCAACGACCGCGTGGGACTGATGGCAGCCGAGGAGGCCGCGCAGCGCAGGATCGTCGAGGGCCATGCACGGGCTGGTGTGACCTTCCTGCAGCCAGGCACAAGCAGGGTGGAGGCAGGCGTGACGATCGGTCGCGGCAGCACCATCGCCCCCGGGGCGGTCCTCGAGGGGACGACGAGCATCGGCGCGGGCTGCGAGATCGGTCCGCACACGACGGCCCGCGACGCGACCATCGGCGACGGCGCCACCGTGATCCACTCGTTCGTCGTCGAGGCCGAGATCGAGGCCGGCGCCAGGGTCGGTCCCTTCGCCTACCTGCGCCCGGGCACCGTGGTCCGCGAGGGCGCGAAGGTCGGCACCTTCGTCGAGGTCAAGAACTCCGACATCGGCGCCGGCGCGAAGGTGCCGCACCTCTCCTACATCGGCGACGCCGACGTCGGCGAGGGCAGCAACCTCGGCGCCAGCACCATCACGGCCAACTACGACGGCCGCGAGAAGCACCGCACGAAGCTCGGAAAGAGCGTGAAGACCGGCATTCACACCTCGCTGGTGGCTCCTCTGGACGTCGGCGACCGGGCGTACACTGGGGCCGGCTCGACGATCGACGAGGACGTCCCGGACGGCGCGCTGGCGATTGGGCGGGCAAAGCAGAAGAACATCGAGGGTTACGCGGATCGCGTGGAGGAGGACTCGCAAAAATGAGCAAGCCCCTCGAGACGGCCGACGCACCGTCGCCCGCGCGGTACATCGAGGCCGGCTTCGAGAAGCGGCTGATGGTCACGGCCGGGCGCGCGAGCCGCGAGCTCGCCGGGCGCATCGCCGAGAAGCTCGACCTCGAGCTGATCGACGCCGGCCTGAAGACGTTCGCCGACGGTGAGGTGTACTGCCGCTACGCGGAGTCAGTGCGCGGCGCCGACCTCTTCATAGTCCAGTCGATGTGCGGCTCCGAGCACGAGGGCCTCACCGTGAACGACGTGCTGTGGGAGCTCCTGCTCATGGTCCACGCGGCGAAGCACGCCTCGGCGCACCGCATCATCGCCGTCACGCCCTGGTACGGGTATTCGCGCCAGGACAAGAAGTCCGCGCCGCGCGAGCCGATCTCCGCGCGCCTGGTGGCCGACACGCTCGAGGTGGCGGGCATCGACAGGCTCGTGACGATGGACCTCCACGCGGGCCAGCTGCAGGGCTTCTTCTCGAAGCCGGTCGACCACATGACCGCGATGCCGATCCTCACCCAGTTCGTGATCGACAGGCTCGGCAGCGAGAACCTCGTCATCATCGCCCCGGACGCCGGCCGCGTGAAGCTGGTGCGCAAGTTCGCGCAGAAGGTGGGGGCGCCCTACGCGCTGATGGAGAAGGAGCGCCCGGCCCAGCAGGTGGCCGAGATCGGCTACGTGATCGGCGACGTCAAGGGCAAGACCGCCGTGATCGTGGACGACATCATCGGCACCGGCAGCACCCTGAGCGCGGCCGCGCAGACCGTGCTCGACGAGGGCGCGGAGCGCGTGTTCGCGGTCGCCACCCACGGGCTCTTCTCGGGCGACGCCTTCCAGATCCTCGAGGAGGGGCCGCTTTCCGGAATCGTGGTCACGGACACGGTCCCGCTGCGCGACGGCGCTCCCGACCTGATCACGCAGCTCACATGCGCGGACGTCCTCGAGGACTCGATCCGGCGCATCTTCCTCGACGACTCGGTCTCGGAGATCTTCGCGGGCGAGAATCAGCTCTTCTAGCCGGACTTGCGCCATCCGCCCAGCGATGAGATGGTCGGGCACATGAGGATTCGCATGCTCGCCACCGCCGTGTCGGTCCTGGCCGCGCTCGCCTTCGCTGGCGCATCGGGAGCTTCCGACGAGCCCACCGCCGCGCAGGGCTGCGTGGAGAAGAACAACCTGGAGGCGATCGTCGACGACTCGGGCTCGATGACCAGGACCGACCCGACGCTGCTGCGCGTGCGCGCACTCGAGCAGTTCGTCGACACCCCGGACAACGCGAAGCGGACGCTCGGCGCGATCGAGTTCGGGACCGACGCGGCGGACCTCTTCGCGCCGGCGCTGATCGGCCAGAGCCGCGCGAACATGAAGTCGGTCCTCAACCAGAGGGTCTTCGGGAACAACGGGAACACCGACTACAACGACGCGTTCAGCTTCGCGGGCACGCACAACCCGAACGCGACCGGCCGCATCTTCCTGACCGACGGCGAGCACGTGGACCCGGTGCCGTACGGGAACACACACCAGGGCGGCCCGCCCGTGTACGTCCTCGGCCTCGGCGCAGGCTCTCCCGGTGGGCCCAGCGAGACGCTTCTCCAGCAGATCGCGACCGACACCGGCGGGTTCTACCGGCGCGCTGACACGCCCACCCAGCTCCAGTCCGCGATGTTCGACGTGAGCGCCGCGGTGGGCTGCCTGGCCGCTCCGATCAAGTTCACCGACACGTTCACGCGGCTCAACCAGAGGAGGGCCCGCTCGGTCAGGGTCCCCGGCGGCATCCGCTCCGCTCAGTTCAACCTGAGCTGGGCGAGCGGTGTCGACGCGTTCGACATCTTCGGGTTCCGGGTCGTCCGGCGCGGGAAGACGGTCGCGCGGGGGACCGCCGTCCGCAAGCTCAAGGTCACGAGGCGCACCGGCGAGACGTTCTTGAGCGTGAAGGTGAGCCGGCTGGTTCGCGGCAAGCTGCGCTTCAGGCTGCGCGCCACGCGCCTGTCCAGCTCTTCCTCGGGCGTCGAGCTCACGACCCAGCTCGTCCGGAGCCGGAGGCGCTAGCCCAAGCCCGCTCCTGCTCGCCGAGGTCGGTGGCCGGCGGCTCGCCGAACCACCATTCGCGGCCGATGCGGTACCAGTTGCGCGTGGCCTGGAGCTGGCCGAGCACGGCGAGCACCCCCGACTCCATGCGCCGCCCCATGAGCTCGTTCGCGGGCAGGTTCTCGCGGCGCATCACGCGGTAGAAGTCGGAGCGCGGGTCCGACACCGCCGCGATCGCCTCCATCACGCGTGCGGAGTCGATCGTCACCTCGCGGTCCTCCATGTACCAGCCGCCCACCGCGCGCACGTGGTCCATGAGCAGCTCGGCGTCCACCTTGCGCGGGTCCTTCAGGAAGCCGAGGTCGTGGAGCGCCACGCGCAGGCCCTCGGGGTCGTCGTCGAAGATCGCCTCGAGCGCCGCGATCTCGAGCTGGATCTGGTCGCGGTCAAGGTGCTTCGTCATCCCGAAGTCGAGGAACGCGACCCGGCCGTCGGCCAGCAGCAGGTAGTTGCCGGGGTGAGCGTCCGCGTTGAAGTGCTGCAGGTGGTAGATCGAGCCGAAGCAGAAGCGGAAGACGATCTCGCCGAAGCGGTCGCACTCGGCCTGGGGCAGCTCGCGGACCGCGTCGAAGCCCACGCCGTCCACCCACTCGCTCACCAGGACGCGCTCGGTGGACAGGCGAGTCACCACGTCGGGCACGTGGATGAACGGATGGCCGCGGTACCCGCGCGCGAACGCGCGCTGCGACTGCGCCTCGAGCTCGTAGTCGAGCTCCTCCATCACGCGCTCCTTCAGCTCCGCCGCGGCGGCCTTCGCGTCGAGCCCCGGTGCGAAGGCCTTCGCGAGCCGCAGGATCAGCCCGGCGTTCTGCATGTCGGCGGCGATCGCCGACGCCACGCCGGGGTACTGCACCTTCACCGCGACCCGGCGCCCGTCCGGCAGGACCGCCCGGTGCACCTGGCCGATCGAGGCAGCGGCCGCGGCCTCCTGCTCGAAGTCCTCGAACAGCTCCTCGAGCGGCTCGTCCCACTCCTCGTCCAGAACGGCGCGGACCTTCTTCCAGGGCATCGGCGGCGCCGTCGAGCGCAGCGTCGCGAGCTTGTCCTGGTAGAGCTCGCGGTACTCGGGCGGGAGGAACTCGGTGTCGATGAACGAGGCGAGCTGGCCGATCTTCATCGCGGCGCCCTTCATGCGCCCGAGGGTCTCCACCATCTGCTCCGCGGCCTCCAGGTGGCGGTTCTCCAGCGCCTGAGCGGCCTCCTCGGGCTCGCGACCGAGATTTCGGGCGCGCGTGCCCGCGTAGCGGGCGCCTTGCGACCCCACCACGGAGCCCACCTGCGCGGTCCGCCGGATGCGCCCCTTCGGGATGTCGCTGTTGTCGCCGCGCGCCACGGACCCCCAAGATAAGGAGATCGCGGCGCACCGGGCAGCGCCCGGTGCTTGCGCAAGGCGGCGATCGCGGCGCACCGGGCAGCGCCCGGTGCTTGCGCAAGGCGGCCCCTCGCTAGACTGGCCAGCCGTCATGGCCGATGCAAAGCGACCCACACTCGCCGTCGAGGAGCGCCCCGAGCGCGGCACGCGCTCCGCGAAGCGCCTGCGCCGTGAGGGCTTCGTGCCCGGCGTGGTCTACGGAGGCACGGACGGCGACTGCACCTCGTTCAAGGTGAACTTCCGCGAGCTGCGACAGGTGCTCGTGGGCGGCCAGGCGCTGATCGACCTCAAGGTTGGCAGCAAGACGCGCCCGGTGATCGTGAAGGACCAGCAGCTGCACCCGGTCCGCGACGAGGTCATCCACATCGACCTGCTCGAGGTTCGCCTCGACGAGAAGATCCAGACGACCGTCGGGGTGCACGTCGAGGGCGCCGAGGAGTCGCCCGGCGTGAAGGAGGGCGGCGTGCTCGAGCACGTGACCCACCAGCTCAACATCGAGGCGCTGCCGACCGCGATCCCGGACTACATCGCGGTGGACGTGTCAGGCATGGAGATCGCCGCCACGATGCACCTCTCCGAGATCACCGCCCCCGAGGGCGTCGAGTTCCTCGACGACCCGGTGGAGACGATCATCGCCACGGTGGTCGTCCCGACCGAGGTCGAGGAGCCGGAGGAGATCGAGGAGGAGACCGAGCTGGTAGGCGAAGAGGCCGAGGGCGAGGAGGGCGCCGAGGGCGCCACCGGCGACGAGGCCGAGGCCCAGGGCGAGGCCGCCGCCGAGGAGGCCGAGGGCTCCGAGTGAGCCTGTTCCGCCGGGGGAAGGCGGACTGGCTCGTAGTTGGGTTGGGCAATCCCGGCGACCGCTATAGGCGGACCCGACACAACATTGGCTTCGAGGTCGCCAAGT
>DASQER010000309.1:0-2600 GCA_035633575.1 Thermoleophilaceae bacterium | reverse complement strand
GCCGAGGAGACCGGCATCCCGCTGATGGCGGCCATCCCCGAGGCGCGGCGCGCGCTCGAGGACGTGGGCCTGGCCGACGAGATCGACCTGGTGGTGGCCGGCGGCATCCGCAACGGCGGCGACGTGGCGAAGTGCATCGCGCTCGGCGCCGACGCCATCGCGATCGGCCACTCCGCGCTGATGGCGCTCAACTGCAACAAGGAGATCCCGGGGGTCACCGACTACGAGGGCACGATCGGCGTCCCGGCGGGCCAGTGCTACCACTGCCACACCGGCCGCTGCCCGGTCGGCATCACGACCCAGGACCCGGAGCTGCGCAAGCGCCTGAACGTGGAGGAGGCGGCCAACCGCGTCTACAACTTCCTGCACACGCTCACGCTCGAGGTCCAGATGCTCGCGCGCGCTTGCGGGAAGACCGACGTGCACAGCCTCGAGCCCGAGGACCTGGCGGCGCTCACCATGGAGGCCGCGGCGATGGCCAAGGTCCCGCTTGCGGGGACGGAATACGTGCCCGGCGTGTCCGAGGAGCGCGCGCTCCAGCGCATCGAGACGCTGCTCGACCGCTACCTCGAGAACCCGATCGACGAGCTGCCCGCCGTGCGCGAGGGCGCCGGCGCGGGGGAGGCCGGACGATGAGCCCGATCGACGAGGTCCGCGGAGAGCCGAAGAAGATCTTCTCGATCGATTCGGAGTACCTGTCCGGGAAGCGCTACCCGTACCAGGAGGACATCTCGCTGGTCGAGGACATCGACCTCGACGCGGCCACGCCCGGCCAGGACCTCAACTGGCTCGAGGACATCGAGCTGCTCGAGGAGGAGGGCATGCCGGCGGTGTTCGACCGCTACTCGAACTCGTTCCTGAAGCTCCACTTCGACGTCCCCGCGGGCCGCGAGAACGAGATCGCCCGCAAGGTGCTGATCGCCCACCTCCAGTCGGGCAACTCCTACGGCATTCGCCTGAAGGAGCAGCACTGCAAGTTCCTGCAGCCCGAGCTCGGCCCCTGGGTCGAGGGCTCGAAGACGGTGGGCGAGAACTGGCAGCCCTCGGTGCTCGAGGGCTGGGAGCCTCCGCTCCACTGACGATGGCGGAGCGCTCGGTTCCCTATCTCGTGATCGGGGCCGGCGTGCACGGCCTCTCCACGGCCTGGCACCTCGCGGAGCGCGGCGAGCAGGTGCTCGTGGTGGACAAGACGGGCGTGGCCGCGGGCGCGTCCGGGATCGCCTGCGGCGTGGTGCGCAACAACTACTTCCAGCCCGCGATGTCGGAGCTGATGGCAGCCTGTGTGGAGATCTGGGAGTCGGACCCCGAGACGCTCCACTACCACGGCTCCGGCTACATCGCGCTCGGCGACGGCGCTCAGGAGGACGACCTCACGACCGTCCACGAGCGCCAGCAGCGGATCGGCTACGAGTCGGAGCTGATCCTGGGGGAGGCCGAGGTGGCCGCGCACATGCGCGAGCTGTTCCCCGACTGGCGCGCGCCCGGGCTGTCCGTCTGCCTTCACGAGCACCGGGGCGGCTTCGCGTTCAACAAGGAGTCGATCCACGGCCTGGCCTCGAAGGCGCTGGCCGCCGGCGCCGAGATCGCCGAGGGCGTGGAGGTGACCGGCTTCGAGCGCGACGAGTCGGGCGCGGTGAGGCGCGTCCGGACGAGCGAGGGGCCGATCGCGGTCGAGCAGGTGATCGTGGCCGTGGGCCCGTGGATCGCGAACTTCTGGGAGCTGCTCGGCCTTCCGCGCCGGCTCGAGGTGGCCGGCGAGGAGCGCGAGATGTGGACCTACTGGTACCTCCAGGAGGGCGAGATCGACGTGGACCCGAGCGTGTTCGTGACGGCCGACGGCAGCCTGCCGCCGGTGCTGCACGTGGACAGCCACGCGCCACTCCACGCCGACGACGGCACGCTGATCACCGACGACCAGTGGGGCGTCTACTTCAAGCAGGACAAGGACAGCGTCCAGGGCGGAGCGTCGCCGCTGCCGAAGGGGCACGACTTCCAGATCGACCCCTACCCGACCGGCTCGGCCGAGGACAGCTTCCCGGACCTCTGGTGCGCGGCGCTCTCGCACTGCATGTCGCGCTTCGAGGGCTCGCGCCCGAAGTACCACGACGTACGATCCGGGGGCGTGGGCGCGTTCACGGCGGACAACTTCCCCGTCTTCGACTACATGCGCCCGAACGTGTTCGTGGTCGCCGACTCGAACCACGGCTACAAGATGATCGCGGTGGGGCGCGAGGTGGCGCGCGTGGTGCTCGGCGAGCATTCGAGCCTCCTGCACCCGTTCCGCTACGAGCGCTTCGCGACCGGGGACCTCCATCCGGTCTCGAACAGCCCGTATCCCTGGAGCTGAGGGACTCCCGAGCCGCATGGGACGGCGCGAGCGGCGCAGGGGGGCGAAGACCGAAGCGGGCAAAGCCGCGGAGGCGAGCGCGCGAGCTCGAGCAGCCGGCGTGCTCCCGTGCTGCGCGGGCCTCCAATCAGCGTCGAGCTAGAGCGCGCGCGGAGCGTGGGAACCGGAGTAGACGTCCTTGCGGGCGATCAGGCCGTCGCGGAAAGGGAAGACGTCGATGCCGTCCCACTCGATGGGGCGGCCCTCGGCGTCC
>DASQER010000308.1:0-7319 GCA_035633575.1 Thermoleophilaceae bacterium | reverse complement strand
GGGCGTTGGTGCCGCTGCCGTGGCGGTCGGGGACGATCACCACCGCCCTCGTGCCCGCGATCAGGCCGGCCAGCTCGCCGGGGTCGAGCAGAGGCGTGTCGCCCGGCACGAGCAGGGCGCGCTCGTAGCCGGCCGCGAGGGCGTAGCGGATTCCGATGAGAGCGGCCTTCGACTGGCCGGCCTGCTCCGTGTCCTCGAGCACGCGCACACGCTCGCCGGAGGCGGCCGACTCCGCCGTCTTGTCACGGGTCACAACCGCTATCTCGTCAATCCCGGGGACGCGGCGAAGCGAGCCCAGCACGTCGGAGAACATCGCCTGCGCGAGTGCCTGGCGCGAGCCGGCGCCGAGCACGTCCGACAGGCGCTGCTTCGCAGCGCTGAAGCTCTTCACGGGCAGGATCGCGATCGTTCTCATCCGCGGGGGGGGCGGGCGGGGCTCGGCGGCTTCCGGGCGAGAGTAGCGCGGATGCGCTCAGCCTCGCAGCGAGGCGGTGAAGTCGAGCACCTCGCGGGCGAGCCGGGCGCGATCCTCGGCGGTGTCCATGAGGGTGTCCGTGACGAGGGAGGGGAGACGGTCCTCGACGCGCTCGTCGGCCACCATTCCGTCGATCACCTCCGCGTACGCGCGCGCGACCCCGCGCGCGCTGCGCTCGATGCCGGCGTGCTCGCAGAACGACTCCGTCGGGCCCTTCACCGAGCGGCCACCGACGAACGGGCTCACCGCCACGACGGGGGCCGGGGCGGCGCGCAGGGCCTCGCGCATTCCCGGCAGGGCCAGGATCGGCCCGATCGAGATCACGGGGTTGGACGGGCCGATGACGATCGCGTCGGCCTCGGCGACCGCCTGGAGCACCGCGTCGGACGGGGGCGCACGGTGCAGGCCGCGCAGCTCGACCGTCTCGACCGGCCCCCGCGCGCGCTCGACGATCATGAACTCCTGGAAGGGCAGCCTGCGGCCCCGTACGCCGACCCATGTCGACACGCGCTGGTCGCTCATCGGCAGCACCCGCGCCCTGACGCCCATCGCGCTCACCACGGCCTCGTGCGACTCGGTGAGCCGGTGGCCCGCGCGCAGCCGCGCCGTGCGCAGCAGGCACATGGCGAGGTCGCGGTCCCCGAGCCGGAACCAGTGCGGCCGGCCCGCCCGCTCGAGCGCGTCCATCACCCCCCAGGTGTCGTCCCGCAGGCCCCAGCCGCGCTCGTCGATCTCGTCGGCGAGCCAGTAGGTGACGAGGTCGGGGTCGGGGGACACGTGCACGCCGTACATGTCCACGTCGTCGCCCGTGTTGGCGACCACCGCGAGGTCGTCGCAGGCGTCGAGCAGACCGCGCGCGAGCTTGGCCCCGCCGGTCCCTCCGGAAAGCAACACCACCGAATCCATGCGAGTAGTCTGCCCGCCGGCCCGTGAGACTCGCTGAGCGAACAGCCCTGGTCACCGGGGGCGCGTCCGGAATCGGCGCCGCCACCTGCCGCCGGCTCGCGGCCGAGGGCGCGCGCGTGGCGGTCACCGACGTGAACCTGGAGGGGGCACGGGCGATCGCGGACGAGGTGGACGGGGCCGCGTTCGAGCTGGACGTGCGCTCGGCGGACTCGGCGCGCGCGGCCGTCGAGGGCACGGAGCGGGAGCTCGGGTCCGTGGACGTGCTCGTGAACAACGCCGGCTACGACGAGTGGGCCTGGTTCACTGATACCGACGAGGCCCTGTGGCAGCGCGTGCTCGCCGTGAACCTCGTGGGCGTGATCGCCTGCACCCACGCGGTGCTCCCGGGCATGCAGGAGCGCCGCCGCGGGCGGATCGTGAACGTCTCCTCCGAGGCGGGTCGCGTGGGCTCGAGCGGCTCCGCGGTCTACTCGGCGGCGAAGGGCGGCGTGCTCGGGTTCACGAAGGCGATCGCGATCGAGAACGGCCGTTACGGGATCACCTCGAACGCCGTGGCGCCGGGACCGATCGAGACGCCGCTGCTCATGGGCGCGCCCGAGGCGCTCGGCGACATCGGCCGGCGGATCGTGGACACGATGATCGGCTCCACGAACCTGCGCCGGCTCGGCCACCCCGACGAGGTGGCCGCGGCGATCGCGTTCCTCGCCTCCGACGACGCCTCGTACGTGACGGGCCAGTCGCTCGGGGTGAGCGGCGGCCTTGCCAGAATCTGACCGTGCCCGAACAGGTGAGGATTCGCGAGGTCGGCCCGCGGGACGGCTTCCAGAACGAGCCCGAGATCATCTCGACGGACGACAAGGTGCGCCTGGTCGAGATGCTCGCGCGCACCGGCGTGCGGCGGCTCGAGGTGACGAGCTTCGTGCGGGCCGACGTGATCCCGCAGCTCGCCGACGGCGCCGAGGTGCTGCGCCGAGCGGAGGTCCCGGACGATGTGGCCGTGACCGTGCTGGTGCCGAACGAGCGCGGGCTCGACAACGCGCTCGAGCTGCGCGACCGCTTCGACGAGGTGAACCTGTTCCTCTCCGCCTCCGAGACGCACAACCGCAAGAACGTGAATCGCTCGATCGAGGAGTCGCTCTCCGGGCTCGAGCGCGTGGTCGCGCGCGCGCGGGGGGAGGGACTTCGCTGCGAGGGCGTGATCTCGGTCGCGTTCGGCTGCCCCGACGAGGGCGAGGTGCCGCGCGAGCGCGTCCTGGGGATTGCCCGCCGCCTGGTGGATGCGGGCTGCGAGGAGATCGCGTTCGGAGATACGACGGGGATGGCGAATCCGGCCCAGGTGGAGCGGTTCTTCGACGGGCTTGATCTGGGCGTGGAGCTCACCGGGCACTTCCACAACACGCGCGGCCAGGGGCTTGCGAATGTCGTGAGCGCGATCAGGGCGGGAGTTCGCAGCTTCGAGAGCTCGTTCGGAGAGCTCGGCGGCTGTCCGGTGCCTCCCGGGGCGACGGGGAACGTCGCCACCGAGGACCTCGTCTCGATGCTGCACGAGATGGGCTACGAGACCGGCATCGACCTCGAGCGGCTGGTGGCGTGCGCGCGCGAGGCACAGGCCGTGCTGGGGCGGCCGCTCGGCAGCCACGTGCTCACGGCCGGTCCGGTCGAGTGGCAGCGCGGCTAGCCCTAGCGGTCGCGACAGGCGCCGCCAGCGTCCTGCCGGGCTTTCTCGTGGGAGCGCTCGCGCTGCAGATCCGCGGCGACCTCGACGTGCGGGTGGAGGCCGTGGTGGCCGGCGTGACGGTGTTCTTCCTCGCGGGCGCGCTCGGGGCGAGCTGGGGCGGCCGGCTGGCGGACCACGTCGGCGCGGTGCGCGCGATGCGCTGGTGCGTCCTGATCACCTCCGCGTGCCTGCTCGCCGCGGCGCTTTTCTCGCACACGCTGGTCGTGCTGCTACTGCTGCTCGCCGTGGCCGGGATCTCGAACGCGGTCTGCCAACCCGCGATCAACCTGTTCGTGTCGGAGCAGGTCCCGGCCGACCGCCAGGGACTCGGTTTCGGCATCAAGCAGTCGGGCATCCCCGCGGCGATCCTCGTGAGCGGCCTTGCGCTGCCGGTGCTGGCGATCCCGCTCGGGTGGCGTACCACGTTCGCGCTGTGCGCGCTGGGCCCGCTGGCAGTGTGGGTGGCGTTGCCCCGGGAGACCTCGGTGCACGTGTCTCGGCGGCCCGCGTCCCGGCGGCCGTCACGCGCGCTCGTGCTCACCGCCATCGGGGCGGCGCTCGCCACGGCGGGACCGAGCGCCCTCGGCGCTTACCTCGTCGCGTCGGCGGTCGACGTGGGCATCGCCGAGGGCACCGCGGGCCTGCTGGCGGCGCTCGGCAGTGGTCTCAGCCTGGCGGTGCGCGTGTCGCTCGGGGCACGGGCCGACCGCCGGCGCGACTACGGGCTCAGCACTGTCGTGGTGCTGCTCGCGGCGGGGTCGTTGGGCTTCGCGCTGATGGCGACAGACGCGGTCCCCTCGTTCGTGGCGGGCGCGCTGCTCGCCTTCACCCTCGGCTGGGGATGGCCGGGGCTCTTCAACCTCGCCGTCGTGGACAGCAACCGCGAGACGCCGGCCACTGCGAGCGGCATCAGCCAGACCGGCGTATACGTCGGCGCCGGCGCCGGGCCCGCGGCGTTCGGAGCGCTCTACGCGCAGGCCGGGCACGGGACGGCTTGGCTCTTCGTTGCGGGCACCACGCTGCTCGCGGCGGGCGTTATCTGGCTGGCCGGGAGGGCCGATCGGCGAATCCGGACGGTTTCCAGGGTTTAGCCATTGTGGTCCGGGTATAACCCAAACACAGCCGCCGGGGCCGGTTTTCGGTACATACGGGTTCCCCCGACCCTGCCCCGGCTTCTTGCGATACGGGCCCGGACCACGGCATCCGGGCCCGTCGCATCTCTGGGGCCGGTAGCCGCGCTCAGCGCCCGGCGAAGTCCGGGTCGCGCTTCTCGAAGAAGGCGCGCGCGCCCTCGGCGAAGTCCTCCGAGGCCGCGAGCGTCTCCTGCGCGGCCACTTCCTGCTCGAGCGTGAGCGCCAGTGCCGGCTTGGCAGCGGCGTCCATTACCCGCTTCGCCAGGCCCACGGCGCGCGGTGCGCACGCCAGCAGCTCGTTCGCGAACGCCTCCGTGGCCTCGTCGAGCCCGTCAGCCGGCGCGATCCGATTCGCGAACCCGATCCGGTGCGCCTCGCGGCCGTCGATGACCTTGCCGGTCATGATCAGCTCCTTGGCGTTGCCGAGCCCGACCACGGCCGGCAGCCGCGAGCAGCCGCCCACGTCCGGCAGCAGGCCCACGCGCACCTCCATGATCCCGGCCACCGCGTCCTCCGCCATCGTGCGGAAGTCGCAGGCGAGCGCCAGCTCGAAGGCGCCGCCGAGCGCCGCGCCGTGGATCTGGCAGATCGTCGGCTTCGGCATCTCCTCGAGCAGGTTCCACCAGCTCAGGATCGGGCGCCGGTACGCGCGCAGGTTCTCGGGGCTCTCCGCCAGCTCGCGCAGGTCGCCCAAGTCCATGCCGGACGAGAACATCACGCCCTCTCCGCGGACCACGACCACGCGTACGGAGTCGTCCCCGGCGGCCTGCTCGATTGCCGCGCCAAGCTCCTTGATCGTGTCCCCGTTCAGGGCGTTGCGCTTGTCGGGGCGGTTGATGACGAGGTGGCGAACGGCGCCCCGATTTTCTGTCAGTACGAGAGCCATGTGGTTTGCGGAGCCTATTGCAGCGGGAAGGAGGGGTTCCCGTGGGATCGAAGGGTGCTCGCATGGAGACGCGCGACGTCGCCGCAGTGCTGATCGGCCTCGAGGCCGGCCTCGGCGTGGGCCTCCTCGCCTTCGGCACGACGCTGCTCGCCCCGCTGGGCATCGGGGTCCTCGGGGCCCTTGCCGGGTTCGGCGTTCGCCGCGTGCGCCAGCTGCTGGTCCGGCGCTGGCTGCGCTCCCAGCTGCGCGCGGCTCGCTGATACGTTCCGGGCGATGTCGGACCTGAAGGATGCGCTCGAGCGCGCCCGCGGAGGCGGGCCGGAGCGCCATCACGAGAAGTCGAGGGACCAGGGCAAGCTGCCGGTGCGCGAGCGCGTGGCGCGGCTCGTGGACCCGGACTCCTTCGTCGAGGACGCGCTGCTCGCGAACTGGGAGCAGGACGGCTTCGGCGCCGACGGCGTGGTCACCGGCATGGCGACGGTCGGCGGCCGGCCGGTCGCGCTCATGGCCAACGACCCGACGGTGAAGGCCGGCTCGTGGGGCCCGAAGACCGTCGAGAAGATCATCCGCGTCCAGGAGCAGTCGCTCGAGCACCTCGTGCCGATGGTCTACCTGGTGGACTCCGCCGGCGCGCGAATCACCGACCAGGTGCAGATGTTCCCGGGCCGCCGGGGCGCGGGCCGCATCTTCCACACGGAGGTGAAGCTCTCGGGCGTCGTGCCGCAGGTGTGCGTGCTGTTCGGGCCGAGCGCGGCGGGAGGCGCCTACATCCCCGCCTTCTGCGACGTGACGATCATGCGCGACGGCAACGCCTCGATGTACCTCGGCTCGCCGCGGATGGCCGAGATGGTGATCGGCGAGACGGTCTCTTTGGAGGAGATGGGTGGCGCGCGCATGCACACGGGTGTTTCCGGCTGCGGCCACTTCCTCGTGGAGTCGGACGAGGAGGGCATCGACCTCGCCAAGCGTTACCTCTCGTACTTCCCGACGAACTGGCGCGAGCAGCCGCCCGTCGCCCCGCCGGCGGAGCCGGCGGCCGGGTTCCCGGAGATCCCGGCCGACGAGAACAAGCCCTTCGACATGCGCGAGCTGATCGACGCGCTCGTGGACGCCGACTCCTTCCTCGAGGTGCAGAAGCGCTGGGCGAAGGAGCTGATCGTCGGCTACGGGCGGCTCGACGGGCGCGCGATCGGGATCGTCGCCAACCAGCCGAAGCAGCGCGGCGGCGTGCTGTTCGTGGACTCCGCGGACAAGGCCACGCGCTTCATCTGGACGTGCAACGCCTTCAACGTGCCGCTCCTCTTCCTTGCCGACGTGCCGGGCTTCATGATCGGCACCCAGGTCGAGCGCCAGGGCATAATCCGCGCCGGCGCGAAGATGATCTCGGCGGTCTCCGAGGCGACCGTGCCGAAGATCTCCGTGATCGTGCGCAAGGCGTACGGCGCCGGCCTCTACGCCATGGCCGGCCCGGCGTTCGACCCGGACGCCTGCATCGCGCTGCCGAACGCCAAGATCGCGGTGATGGGGCCGCAGGCGGCAATCAACGCCGTCTTCTACAACCAGCTCCAGGCGATCGAGGACGAGGACGAGCGGGCGCGCCGCACCGAGGAGCTGCGAGCCGAGTACAGCGAGGAGATCGACATCCTCCACCTGGCCTCCGAGCTCGTCATCGACGCGGTGGTCCAGCCGGGCGACCTGCGCCGCGAGCTCGTGAAGCGCTTCGCCGCCTACGCGTCGCGCGACCGCTCCTGGCCGGCGAAGCGGAACCCGGTCACGCCCGTCTAGCGCCGAGGGCGCGCGCGAGCAGCGCGTGCAGCCGCGCGCGCTCGCGTGTGTCGAGCAGGCGCAGCTGCGTGCGCGCGGTCCGGTCCATGGCCCGCGCCGCTTCGGCGGCGGCTGCGGCGCCCGCCGGCGTCGCGAAGCACGTGACCTGCCGTCCGTCGAGGCCGTCGTTGCGGCGATCGAGGAGTCCCTCATGCTCCAGATCCCGCGTGATGCCGGAGACGGTGCTCCGGTCCACCCCCGTCCGGTCGCAGACGGCCTCCTGGGCGAGCCCGTCCACCGCGGTCACGATCGTGAGCACAAGGAAGTCCGGCCACGTGAAGCCGGCCTCCCGAAGCTCTTGGTCGGCGGCCTTGCGGAGCCCCCGGGCGAGCTCGATGGCCAGGTAGGGCGTGTAACGGGCGAGGGACGGGTGGGGAG